>NZ_JBFMHW010000020.1:0-121269 GCF_040754745.1 Pseudomonas sp. SB113 | reverse complement strand
ATTTGGGGGGCCGCCGCCACGCGCCATCCATGGCGCGGGGCGGCTAAACCGGCATCCCTGCCGGTTTACCCCCCAAATCACTGTCGAATTCCGGCCAGCGTGGTTTAACGGGGCGCCTGAGATCAAGATCAAGATCAAAAGCAAGATCAAGATCAAGGGCGGCTCGCTTCGCATCGTGGTTACCGGGGGTGACGACACAACTTTGGCTCAACGCTGAACGCCCGGCAGATAGGGCTGTTGTGGCGAGCGGGCTTGTCCCGCGTTGGGCTGCGTAGCAGCCCCAGTAAAGAAGAACGCGGTGTATCAGACACTCTGTAGAGGCTGGTTTTGGGGCTGCTTCGCAGCCCAACGCGGGCGGTGCGACGATTCGACAAGCCCCCTCCCACACGACCGTTGTTCGTCATGAAATAGGTGTCTGGGCCTAGATGAAGTTTTATTTAGGAAGCGTTCAGCCATTTGTTGGCAAAATGCCCGTACTTCTAGTGTGAATCGCTCACCAGGTAATCCTATGACCCGCATTTTGACCATCGAGGATGACGCCGTAACGGCCCGCGAGATCGTCGCCGAGCTGAGTAGCCATGGACTGGACGTAGATTGGGTGGACAACGGCCGCGAAGGCCTGGTCCGCGCCGTGAGTGGTGATTACGATCTGATCACCCTCGACCGCATGCTGCCGGAGCTCGACGGCCTGGCCATCGTTACCACCCTGCGCACCATCGGCGTGTCGACGCCGATCCTGATGATCAGCGCCCTCTCCGATGTCGACGAGCGCGTGCGCGGCCTGCGCGCCGGGGGGGATGACTACCTCACCAAGCCCTTCGCCTCCGACGAAATGGCCGCCCGCGTCGAGGTGCTGCTGCGCCGTAAAAGCACGGTCAAGGAGTTCGAGACCGCGCTGCGCGTGGCCGACCTGGAACTCAACCTGATCAGCCGTGAAGCCAGCCGCGCCGAGCAGCCGCTGAGCCTGCTGCCCACCGAATACAAACTGCTGGAATTCCTGATGCGCAACACCGGGCAGATCCTGTCGCGGATGATGATCTTCGAGGAAGTCTGGGGTTATCACTTCGACCCGGGCACCAACCTGATCGACGTGCATATCGGCCGTCTGCGCAAGAAAATCGATCCACCGGGCCTCACGCCGCTGATCCGCACGGTACGAGGTTCCGGTTATGTCATTGCTGAACCCCTCTAAGGGCTGGCGCTCTTCCAGCAGCCGCTTGCTGGCGCTCTACAGTTCGTTGTTCGTGGCCTGGAGCTGCATTCTCATGGGGGTGCTGTATTACGAGGTGTCGGGTTACCTGAGCGATCTGTCGCGCCATTCCCTGATGCAGCGCCAGCACCTGTTCCAGCGCTTCGACGGCGAAGAACTGGTGGAAGCATTGACCACCAGCATGACCTTTGACATGAAGGGCGTGGACGCCTACGGCCTGTTCGATGAGCAATTCCGCCCCTTGAGCGGGCCGATCCGCGCGATCCCGCCCGACCTGCCGCTGGACGGCAAGATCCACGCCCTGGCCAACTGCGTCGACTCCGACGACCCCAAGCTGCCCAAGGACAGCTGCGACGCCGTCGCCACCCACACCGACGACGGCCGCTGGCTGGTGCTGGTGCGCGCCAACGGCTCGCTGTTCGGTGTGACGCGGATCATCTGGCATGCGCTGCTGTGGGCGCTGTCCCTGACGATTATCCCCGGCGCCGCCGGCTGGCATCTGTTACGCCGCCGCCCGCTGCGACGGATTCGCGGGATCCAGGCCAGCGCCGAAGCCATCGTCGCCGGCGACCTCACCCACCGTTTGCCGCTGTCCAACCGGCGTGACGAACTGGACATGCTCGCCGCCATCGTCAACGCCATGCTCGACCGCATCGAAAAGCTGATGAACGAGGTCAAAGGCGTCTGCGACAACATCGCCCACGACCTGCGCACCCCTCTGACCCGCCTGCGTGCGCAGCTCTACCGCATCCGGCAGGAGGCCGAGCAGGACTCCGGCTACGCGGTGAAACTGGACGACGCAATCGCCGAGACCGACACCCTGATGGCGCGCTTTCGCGGGCTGCTGCGCATCTCCGAACTGGAAGACCACCAGCGCCGTTCCGGTTTCCTGGTTATGGACCCGCTGCCACTGCTGCGCGAGTTGCACGACTTCTACCTGCCCCTGGCCGAAGAAGGCGAATTGCAGCTGCGCCTGGAAACCCCGGAGTCCCTGCCGTGGATCACCGGCGACCGCGCCCTGTTGTTCGAAGCCCTGTCCAACCTGCTGAGCAACTCCATCAAGTTCTCCCCGCCGGGCGGCGAAGTGATCCTGCGAGGGCTCAACGATGCCGGCAGCACGCGCATCGAAGTGCACGACTCCGGGCCCGGCATACCGGCGGCGGAACGCGATGCGGTGTTCCAGCGCTTTTATCGGGTGGATGAAGGCGACCAGCAAGGCGGGTTCGGGTTGGGCTTGTCGATCGTCGCGGCGATCATCAACCTGCATGGGTTCAGGTTGGAAGTCGGCACCAGCGAGCAAGGCGGAGCGCGCCTGATCCTGGAGTGTCGCCAGCAACTGATGCCTGAGGCCTAAGGCCAGCGGGGTACAAATGAGGGAGGGGGCTTGCCCCTCCCACATTAGCCTGGCATTGCCTGGTAGATCGGATCAGGCCGGGAAGTTGGCCCGCAACGCCTCAACCCCGCCTTTGTAAATCCCGGCAAACAGCGCTTCCACCGCCGCCTCCGTAGTACCCGCCGCCGGGGTAAACACACCGGACCATGTCACCTTCGCCGACGACTCCGTCAGCGCCTCAACCTGCAACGTGGACAGGTACGCACTCACCGGAAACGGCGACGCTTCAATGGTGTAGCTGTAAGTACGCCCGACGTTATCGAAGGTCTGCAAACGCTCCACCACCACGCCACCGTCGGCGGTTTCCAGGTGACGCACACGCCCACCTTCACCGGGCTCGCTCTTGGCGATAAACGGCAGCCAATCAGGCAGGCTGTTGAAGCCGCCGACCAATTGCCAGACCTGATCGGCCGACACAGGGATTTCAATCACGCAAGAGGCTGTTGCCACGATAAATACTCCACACAATAAAAAGAATTCAGATCGCCATGCTGTCGACGACACCGCCATCGACCCGCAACGCGGCACCGGTGGTGGCCGAAGACAAGGGTGAAGCAATGTACGCCACCAGATTCGCCACTTCCTCCACATTCGCCGCACGCTGGATGATCGATGTGGGCCGCGCATTGCGCACAAACACATCGGCCTCGTCCCGCGCACTGCGTCCGGACTTGGCCGTGGCGTCCTTGAGCATCTGCTCCAGGCCGTCGGTAAACGTCGGGCCTGGCAGCACAGCATTCACCGTCACCCCTGTGCCCGCGAGGCGCTTGGCCAGGCCATGGGACACCGCCAGGTTGGCGCTTTTGGTCACGCCGTAGTTGATCATGTCCGCCGGTGTCGCCACGCCGGACTCCGATGACAGGAAAATCACTCGGCCCCAACCCTGCCCGACCATGCCCGGCACGTAATGCCGCGCCAGGCGCACGCCGGAGATCACATTGACCTCATAGAAGCGCGTCCACTCGCTGTCCGGGGCGTCGAAGAAATCCACAGCGTTGAAGATGCCCAGGTTGTTGACCAGGATGTCGGCGTGAGGTTCGGCGACGAACAGCTTTTCGGCGCCTTCGGCCGTGCCAAGATCCGCCACCAACCCGCGCAGGTCGGCGCCCGGCACCGCCTGGCGAATGCTCGCCAGCGCATCGTCGACCTTGCCGGCTTCACGCCCGATCACCACCACGGTAGCGCCGGACTGCGCGAGGGCCTGGCTGATGCCCAGGCCGATGCCGGCGGTGCTGCCGGTGACGATGGCTACTTTTCCACTTACATCAATTTTCATCATGAACTCCTGGATTCAACGTGGCAGTGGTGCACGGTCCGAAATCAAGCGGGCATCGCGCAGGGCCTGCCAGAAGGCAGTGGGGATTTTTTCTGACAATGCCGCGACGTCTTCGGCAATCCGCCCCGGGCGACTGGCTCCCGGAATTACAGCAGCCACGGCGGGATGTGCCAGGGAAAATTGCAGCGCCGCCGCTTTCACGCTCACGCCGAATGCCTGGGCAATCGTCTTGATCTGCTCGACCTGGCTGATGATCGCCGGGCTGGCTTGCTGGTATTCGAAGTGTGCGCCACCGGCCAGGACGCCCGAACTGTAAGGGCCACCGACGACGATCTCGACGTTCTGCGCCAGGGCGGCGTCCATCAGGCGTTGCAGGGCACGCTCGTGGTCCAGCAGGGTGTAGCGGCCGGCCAGCAGGAAACCATCGGGTTGCGCCTCGCTCAGGTCCAGGGTCAGCTCACACGGCTCGACGCGGTTCACGCCCAGGCCCCAGGCCTTGATCACGCCCTCTTCACGCAGGCGGGTGAGCACTTTGAACGCGCCGGTACGAGCTTGGTTGAAGTATTCCAGCCACTGGTCGCCGTAGAAGTCCTGGGCAATGTCGTGAATCCACACGATGTCCAGGCGATCGGTTTGCAGGCGGTTCAGGCTGTCTTCAATCGAGCGCAGGGTGGCGTCGGCGCTGTAGTCGTTGAGCATTTTGTTCGGGCGACCGTGTTCGAACACGCCGCTTTTCTCGCCAAGGTCGCGGGCGCTTTCTTCGACTTCGTCGAGAATCACTCGGCCGACTTTGGTGCTGAGCACAAAGTCATCGCGGTGGTATTGCGACAGGGACTGGCCCAGGCGGATTTCCGAGAGGCCTGAGCCGTAGAACGGCGCGGTGTCGAAGTAGCGCACACCGGCGTTCCAGGCGGCCTCGACGGTGGCCTGGGCTTCGTCTTCAGGAATGGCGCGGAACATGTTGCCCAGCGGTGCGGTGCCAAAGCCGAGTTGGCCTGGGAGTTTGTCTTTCAAGCTCATGATGGATCCTCAAATGGGTAAGAGGTCGCTGTGACCGTTGAGCAGATCCTAGATTGCCTAGATCGGACCGTCCAAGACATACTGCGACGAACTTAAGTCCTGCGAGGTCTTACATGATCGATCTACGCCAACTGCGCTACTTCGAAGTGGTCGCCGAAGAAGAACACGTCGGCCGCGCCGCCGAGCGCCTGCACATCTCCCAGTCGCCCCTGAGCCGGCAGATCGCCCAGCTCGAAGAACGCCTAGGCCTGACCCTGTTCGAGCGCAGCCAGCAACGCATCCGCCTGACCCGTGATGGCCAAACCTTTCTCGCCGAAACCAAGGCGCTTTTGACCCATGCCAATCGCCTGGAGTCATTGGGCAAACGCCTGGGTCGAGGCGAAGAAGGCGGCCTATGCATCGGCTACATCGAAAACGCCATGCATGCCGGTGTGTTGCCCAACGCCCTGCGCGTGCTGCGCGACGACCGGCCCACCGTGCATATCAAGCTGTATAACTTGCCCTCCCTGGAACAACTGGAAGGCCTGCGCCAACGCAGCCTGGACATCGCCCTGGTGGGCGAGCCCCCGGCAACCGACGACCCGGACTTGACCGCCCTGCAAGTGCTGGACGACCCGATGCTGCTGGCCTTGCCCGAGCATCATCCCCTCGCCCAAAAAAAACACTTGCTGCCCGAACACCTGGCCGAGCAGCAATGGATCGGCGTGCAACGTAAACCCGGCGCCAACCCCGCCGATGACTTTGTCGCCGCCTGCATCCGCGCCGGTTTCACCCCGCAGATCCCCATGGAAGCCAGTGAGCCGTTTACCGCATTGGGGCTGGTGGCGTCCGGGTTGGGCGTGGCCATGGTGCAAAAGGGCTTGAGCCGCAACGCACCGCCCGGTGTGGTGTTGCGGGAGTTGCCGTGGTTGACCTACACCACACCGCTGTGGGCGGCGTGGCATCGGGTCAACTTGCGGCCGTTGGTAGAAACCTTCCGCAAGGTACTCACCGAACCCAAGGGCTGATGGAGCTCAAAAATGTGGGAGCGGGCTTGCTCGCGAATGCGGTGTATCAGCTACTCATGAGCTGACTGACATGACGCCTTCGCGAGCAAGCCCGCTCCCACATTTAGATCGTGGTGTATCAGGTAGATCTTAGTCGGCTAAACCAACTCCCGCAGGCGATACCACAACATCCCCAACGCCAACAGCGGCGACCGCAGCGCCTTGCCGCCCGGAAAGGTCATGTGCGGCACCTGGCTGAAAATATCCAGCCCCTTGCTGTGACCCGCATGAATACCTTCAGCCAGCAGCCGCGCGCACCAGTGAGTGACGTTTAATCCATGCCCGGAATAGCCCTGGGCGTAGTACACATTGGGGTACTGCTGCAGCCGCCCGACCTGCGGAAAACGGTTGGCGGTGATGCCGATCTTGCCGCCCCACTGGAACTCGATGGCGGTGTCGGCCAGTTGCGGGAACACCTTGAGCATCTTCGGCTGCATATAGGCGGCGATGTCTTGGGGATCGCGCCCCGAGTAATGGCAGGCGCCACCGAACAGCAGGCGGCGGTCGGCGGACAGCCGGTAGTAATCCAGGCCGACTTTCTGGTCGCACAGCGCCAGGTTCTGCGGGATCAACGCGTGGGCGACGTCTTCAGGCAGCGGCTCGGTGGCGATGATGTAGCTGCCCGCCGGGAGGACCTTGCCGCTCAGGCGCGGCTCCAGTTCTTCCAGATGGGCATTGCAGGCCAGCACCAGATTGGCGGCCCGCACCGTGCCGCCAGCGCAACGCACCTGCACCGTGTCGCCGTGAACCAGCTCCAGCACCTGGGTGTGTTCAAAGATCCGCACCCCCAGGGACTCGGCTAGCCGTGCCTCGCCAAGTACCAGGTTCAGCGGGTGCAAATGCCCGGAGCCCATGTCCACCAACGCGCCGGCATACTGCGTCGAATCCACCACTTCGCGGATGTCTTGCGGGCCCACCAGGCGAGTCTCATGGGCATAACCCAAGCGCGCCAGGCTGTCCTGCTCGCCCTTGAAGGCGGCGAACTGCGCCGGGGTGTTGGCCAGCTCGGCAAACCCCCAGCGCAAGTCGCAGTCGATCCGGTGCTCGCGAATGCGTTCGCCCACCAGTGCCACCGACTCGATACCCGCGCGCTCCAGATAACGCACGCCCTCCTCGCCGACGTATTTGGCAAACCCCGACACATTGTGGCCAATGCCACGAATCAACTGCCCACCGTTGCGCCCACTGGCGCCCCAGCCGATACGCCGGGCCTCCAGCAGGATCACCGAGAGCCCGCGCTGGGCCAGTTCGATAGCGGTGTTAACGCCGGTAAAACCACCGCCGATCACACACACATCGGCGCTCAGGTCGGCGCCCAGTGACGGACGCTCCGGCAGGGCATTCGCGGACGCGAGGTAGTAGGAACGCGTGTGGTCACTGGCCTGGATCATTTGTTGGTCTTCACTTTGCTCCAGGCGCGCGTCATCAGGCGCATGGTCGCCGGGGTGGGCGTGGTGGAAATATAGAGTTTGTCGAGCACGGCCTGGGATGGATACACCTCAGGGTTGTTCACCAGTTCCGGGTCCATGAACGCCTGGGCCGCCGGGTTGGCGTTGGCGTAACCGACCGAGGCGCTGACCTTGGCGATCACTTCAGGGTCGAGCAGGTAGTTGATAAAGGCATGGGCCTCTTTCGGGTTACTCGCATCAGCCGGAATGGCCAGCAGGTCGAACCACAGGTTGGAGCCTTCCTTGGGAATCGAGTAAGCGATGTTCACGCCGTTCTCGGCTTCCTTGGCACGGTTGGCGGCCTGGAACACATCGCCGGAATAGCCGAACGCCACGCAAATATTGCCGTTGGCCAGGTCCGAAATGTACTTGGAGGAATGGAAGTAGGTGATGTACGGCCGCAGGGTCAGCAGCTTGGCTTCAGCTTCCTGGTAGTCCTTGGGGTTCTCGCTGCGCGGGTCCTTGCCCATGTAGTTGAGGATCGCCGGGAACAGCTCATCCGCCGAGTCGAGGAAGGCCACGCCGCACTGGTTGAGCTTCTTGATGTTCTCCGGCTCGAACAGCACCGCCCATGAATCGATATGGTCGATGCCCAACACTTGCTTGACCTTGTCGACGTTATAACCGATGCCGTTGGTACCCCACAGGTACGGCACCGAGTGCGCATTGCCGGGGTCGTTTTTCTCCAACAGCTTGAGCAGCTTGGGGTCGAGGTTCTTGAAGTTGGGCAACTGCGCGCGGTCGAGCTTGAGGAATGCGCCGGCCTTTACCTGACGCGCCAGGAAGTGATTGGACGGCACCACCACGTCATAACCGGTGCGGCCGGCGAGCAACTTGCCCTCCAGGGTTTCGTTGGAGTCGAACACGTCATAGATCACCTTGATCGAGGTTGCGGCCTGGAAATCCGCCAGGGTGGTCTCACCGATGTAGTCGGTCCAGTTGTAGACGCTCACCGTCGGCGCGGCTTGGCCGGCACTGCTGAACGCGGCCACCAGGGCCAGCGGTAAAAGCTTGTTCACAAGACGCATATCGACACCCCTTTGGTTTTTTTAGACGCTCAACAGCAGGAACTCACGCTCCCAGGAACTGATGACCCGCTTGAAATTTTCATGCTCGGCGCGCTTGACCGCGACGTAGCCGCGCACGAACTTGTCGCCCAGGTACTGCTTGACCGTGTCGCAATCCTCCATCCGCGCCAGGGCGTCTTCGAGGGTGAACGGCAGGCGCAGGTTGCGGCGCTCATACGCGCGTCCTTCTACCGGGGCGCTGGGTTCGATCTGCTCGATCATGCCCAGGTAGCCACACAGCAGACTAGCGGCAATCGCCAGGTAAGGATTGGCATCGGCGCCCGGCAGGCGGTTTTCCACGCGCATCGCATCCGGGCTCGAGGTGGGCACGCGCAGGCCGACCGTGCGGTTTTCTTCGCCCCACTCCACGTTGACCGGCGCCGAGGTGTCCGGCAGGAAGCGGCGGAACGAATTCACGTTGGGCGCGAACATCGGCAGCAGCTTGGGGATGTACTTCTGCAGGCCGCCGATATGGTGCAGGAACAGCGGGCTCATCTTGCCGTCGGCGTCGACAAACACCGGCTTGCCCGTGGCGATCTCCACCACGCTCTGGTGCAGGTGCATGGCGCTGCCGGGCTCGTCGGCCACCGGCTTGGCCATGAAGGTGGCGGCCACGTTGTGCTTGAGCGCGGCTTCGCGCAGGGTGCGCTTGAACACGGTGATCTGGTCGGCCAGGTCGAGGGCATCGCCGTGACGGAAGTTGATTTCCATCTGCGCCGGGCCGTCTTCATGGATCAGCGTGTCGAGGTCCAGGCCCTGGGCTTCGCACCAGTCATAGACGTCTTCGAACAGCGGGTCGAACTCGTTGGCGGCATCGATGGAGAATGACTGGCGCCCGGTTTCGGCACGCCCGGAGCGGCCAATCGGGGTTTTCAGCGGCAGGTCCGGGTCTTCGCAGCGCTGGGTCAGGTAGAACTCCATTTCCGGCGCGACAATCGGCTGCCAGCCTTGATCGGTGTAGAGCTGCAGGACTTTCTTCAGCACGTTGCGCGGCGACAGTTCGATGGGGTTGCCGTGCTTGTCGAAGGTGTCGTGGATCACAATCGCGGTGGGCTCGATGGCCCACGGCACCACGTAGGTCGCGTTGGCCACTGGACGGCAGATCATGTCGATGTCGGCCGGGTCCAGCAGGTCGTAGTAGATCTCGTCGTCGACAAAGTCCCCGGTTACCGTTTGCAGCAACACACTTTCCGGCAGGCGCATGCCTCGCTCATGCAGGAACTTGTTGGTGGGCGCAATCTTGCCGCGTGCGATGCCAGTCAAATCACTGATCACGCATTCGACTTCGGTAATCTTGTGTTCTTTCAGCCAGGCGGACAGCTGATCGAAGGGGGCGTTCATAAGGACCTCGTCATGGGTTGGGTACTGCGCCGCCTTGTACTTGCGGCGCATTGAGGTCTATCTTGGGCCAGCCTCACCGAGGCATCTATCCACTTTGCACGCAGCACAACGCACCAATAGAGTGCGCACGGATCACCCATGACACAGGCAACCGCTTTGCGCGTACAGGCCTTCACCACCGGTGATGTGGCCGCCCAATGCAGTGCGACACCCGGTTGGGTGCAGCAGTACCAGCAGATGTCCCCCGGGCATTTCGCCGGGCGCATCCGCTACCTCGACCTGCAAGGTGTCGAGGTCTACGAAGAGAGCATGAACACCCGCGTGGAGCAGCACTTCAACGCACCGCCGGGCGCGCTGGCGTTCTGTTTCGATGGCAGCGACAACGCGCTGTACCTGCTCAATGGCGAAAGCCGCAACACCTGGATCACACCGGAAAACTATCGCGAGGTGGCGGTGGTGTTCGGGCCGCAATTCGTGCAGCGCCACGGCCTGGATGTGCAGACGCTGGAAGGCCTGTTCATGGCGCCGCTGACCTGCCAGCAGAACGCGCTGTTCAGCCGCTGGCTGAGTGGCACGCTGACGCGCTTGTCGACCTTGACCGATCCGATCAGCCGCGACGCCCTGACCCAGCAGTTGCTCGACGATTGCCTGTTCATCCTCGACAACGCCTGCGTGTGCCTGGACCGCAGTTCATTGCAGCGGCGCAGCGAAGAGCGCTTGTTGATGGCACGCATAGGCGAGTGGGCGGCGGATGCGCCGGACGAAACCGTCAACCTGTTGGAACTGGCCCGGATCGCCGGTGTGCCGTTGCGTCAGTTACAGCAAGGCTTCAAGACCTACACCGGGATGAGCCCGGCGCAGTGGTTGCGCATGCGCCGCTTGAACGGCGCACGGCGTGAGTTGCTGGGCAGTACCGGAACGACCGTGGCCGAAGTGGCGATGAACTGGTCGTTCTGGCATTTGGGGCGGTTCTCTAACAGCTATCGAGCATTGTTCAAGGAACTGCCCAGCGAAACCCTGAAGCACTCACTCTGAAATGCATTCAAAACTGTGGGAGGGGGCTTGCCCCCGATAGCGTTGGTTCAGTCAATGTCCTGGGACTGACACACTGCAATCGGGGGCAAGCCCCCTCCCACATTGAATTGCATTTCAAGGCTGGGATTTGAGGAAGGCTGCCATGAGTTGGTTAACCCGCTCCGCCGCTTCCAACTGCACCATATGCCCCTGCCCCGGCAATATCTCCACCTGGGCCTCCAACCCCTGGGCATGCCGCACCGGGATGATGGCATCGTCACTGCCCCAAATCACCAGACTCGGTTGCTGGCCTACTACGTTGCGCAAATCCAGGCGCTGGCGCCCACCTTCAAACAACTGGGCATTGAGCTGACGAAGCGCCTGGTCCACCCCTTCCAACCGCTTGAACTTGAGCATGTCCTCAAGCATCTGCCGCGTCACCAGCGCCGGGTCGCTGAACAGTTGCACCAGTTGCGGCTTGAGCGCGTTACGGTTATTGGCCTCGGCAAAGCCATGCAGGTAATCGCCATTGATGTCCGCCCCCAGACCGGCGCTGGCGATCAGGGTCAGCGAGGCAACGCGCGCCGGTGCCTGACGGGCGACCGTCAGGCTGACCAACCCGCCCATGGAGTGCCCGGCCAGGTGCACGCGGTCGAGCTTGAGGTGATCGAGAAAGGCCAGCACGGCCTGGCTCAGTTCCTCGGCGTCACCCGTTTGCAGGTGCTTGCCCGACTCGCCATGCCCAGGCAGGTCCAGGGCGATCACCCGGCGCTCGGCGGCCAGGGCCGGTTGGTTGAACAGCCAGTTGTTCAAGTCGCCGCCAAAACCATGCACCAGCACCAGCGGCGTACCGCCCTCGCCCAGGTCTAGATAACGCAACAAACGCCCGCCCACCTCGACCTTCTGCGCACTCGGCCCGCTGGCTTCGGCTTCGGCGCTGCTGGAGACGAACCCGGCGTTGAAGCTTTCGATCACCGCATCGATCTCTTCTTCGCTGGCCTCACCGTCCACCACGACCCCCAGCAACGCGCCCACCGGCAAGGTCTCATCGCTCAGCGCCAGCACGCGGCGCAACACGCCGCTGAAGGGCGCCTCGACACTGCTGGAGATCTTGTCGGTCTCCACGTCCAGCACTTCCTCGCCCTTCTCCACCCGGTCGCCGGGCTGCTTGAGCCAGACATCGATGCGACCTTCGGTCATCGACAGCCCCCACTTGGGCATGGTCAAGGTATGGATCATGCGGCGTTCCTCTTGTCGGCGATCTTCAGCACGGCGGCCTCGATCTTCGCGGCGTTGGGGATGTACAGGTCTTCCAGGGCATCGGAAAACGGCACCGGCGTGTGCGGCGCGGTGACCATCTCGATCGGCGCGCGCAGGAACGAGAAGCCCTGTTGGGCCACCAACGCACTGATGTCGGTGGCGATGGAACAACGCGGGTTGGACTCATCGATCACCACCAGGCGCCCGGTTTTCTCTACGCTCTCGAGGATGCTGTCTTCATCCAGTGGGCTGGTGGTGCGCAGGTCCAGCACCTCGCAGTCGATGCCCTGGCGCGCCAGGTTGGCGGCGGCTTCCAGGGCGATATGCACCATGCGCCCGTAGGTCACCAGGGTCACGTCGCGGCCTTCGCGCACAAAGTTGGCTTCGCCGAACGGCACGGTGTACAGCTCTTCCGGCACTTCGCCCTGCAGGCTGTAGAGCATCTTGTGTTCGAGGAAGATCACCGGGTCGTTGTCGCGGATCGCCTGGATCAACATGCCCTTGGCGTCATACGGCGTGGCCGGGCACACCACCTTGAGGCCGGGAATGTGCGTCCACATCGAGGTGAGCATCTGCGAATGCTGGGCCGCCGCGCGCAGACCGGCGCCGTACATGGCGCGCACCACCAGCGGCGTGGTGGTCTTGCCGCCGAACATGTAGCGAAACTTGGCGGCCTGGTTGAGCAACTGGTCGAGGCAGCAGCCGATAAAGTCGACGAACATCAATTCGCACACCGGGCGCATGCCACGGGTGGCGGCGCCGACGGCCATGCCGACATAGCCGACTTCGGACAAAGGCGCATCGAGTACCCGGTCTGGAAACTCCGGGTACAGGCCCTTGGTCACGCCGAGCACACCGCCCCAGGCGTCCTGCTCGCCGGGCGAACCGGTGCCGCCGGAGACGTCCTGGCCGATGATGAACACACTCTGGTCCCGACGCATTTCCTGGGCCAGGGCTTCGTTGATTGCCTGCTGATAGCTGATTTTGCGAGCCATGAGATTCTCTCCGAGTCTTGTTGTTATTAGCGGTAGGCGACGTAGACATCACTGAGCAGGTCGGCGGCCTGGGGCTTGGGATCGGACTTGGCCAGGCGCACGGCGTCGTCGATCAACTGCGCGACCTCGCCGTCGATACGTTCGAACTGCGCGGCATCGAGCCAGCCTTCGGCATTGCAGCGCTGGCGGAACAGCGCGAGGCAGTCGTGGGACTCGCGCAGGTTCTTCACTTCATCCGGGCCGCGATAGGTTTGTGCATCGCCTTCGAAGTGGCCGTAGAAGCGACTCAGCTTGACTTCCACCAAGGTCGGTCCGTCGCCTTTGCGCGCACGCTCCACGGCCACGCCCAGCGCGGCGTGCACGGCGAAGAAATCATTGCCATCGACAATCACCCCCGGCATGCCAAAGCCCACCGCCCGTTCGGCAATGTCCTTGCACGCCACCGACCAGCCGGAACCGGTGGCCTCGGCATAGCCGTTGTTTTCGGCGACGAACAGGCACGGCAGCTTCATGATCGACGCCAGGTTCATCGCCTCGAACACCGCGCCCTCGTTGGAACCACCGTCGCCGAAGAACGCCACGGCCACGCCCTGGCTGCCTTTGAGCTTGGAGGCCAGCGCAGCGCCTGCCGCCAACGGCGCACCGGCACCGACAATGCCATTGGCGCCGAGCATGCCCTTCTCCTGGTCGGCGATGTGCATGGAGCCGCCCTTGCCGCCGCACACGCCGGTTTTCTTGCCGTAGATCTCGGCCATCATGCCGAACACATCCACGCCCTTGGCGATGCAATGGCCATGACCACGGTGGTTGGAGGCGATGCAATCCTCATCGTTGAGGTGGGCCATCACCCCCGCTGCGCTGGCTTCCTGGCCGGCATACAGGTGCACGAAACCGGGGATCTCGCCGGTGGCGAACTCCACATGCAGGCGTTCTTCGAAATCACGGATGGTGCGCATCACGGTGTAGGCATGCAGCAATTGATCGGTGGACAGGTGAGTGGACATCTTGTTGTTCTCCAGGTTGTCTCGACACACAAAAGGCTGGCTGCGGCCAGCTGTAAGCGCTTCAGCACAGGCTGTGCCAAGGCGCACAAAAACCTGGCAAAGCCTTGACCCAGAGCAGTGCCGCACCGTTGTGCCGCTGCGCGATGCCAGCGCAGAATGAGACCCGGCATTGCACTGTGCAGGCGGCGTCTCAGGCAAATTGAGACGCTGCGTCTCAGCCCCGGCAGTTGGTCAGGCCAGCCTTGTCCGTCGACGCCCATGGGCGCTTAATGGCGGGCATAACAACAAAGATCGAGAACCGGAGGCCTTATGTTCGCCGCGAACTCCAGGGAACACGTCGACTGCGTCAGTCGCGTGGTCCGCAATGCCGATCGCCTGCCCCAGGCGCCGGTGCCGTCGCTGATTTTCGATTCATGGCGGCGCTCCATGGAGCAACACCACCTCGACCCCGGCTCGCTGCAGGGGCCCCGCATCCTCACCGAACCCTTGCTCAAGGAATGCCGCGAGCGCGCCGAACTGTTCATGCGCATCGCCAGCGAGGAAGTCGGGCAACTGCACCACCGGGTGCGCCACGCCGACTACTGCGTAATGCTCACCGACGCCCAGGGCCAGACCATCGACCACCGCGTCGACACCGCCATTCGCAACGACTGCCGCAAAGCCGGCCTGTACCTCGGCACCTGTTGGTCGGAAGCCGAGGAAGGCACCTGCGGCGTGGCCACGGTACTGACCAGCAAGGCCGCGGTGACCGTACACAAGCGCGACCACTTCCGCGCCGCCTTTATCAGCCTGACCTGCTCCGCCGCACCGATCTTCGACCCCCAGGGCAACCTGCTGGGCGTGATGGATGCCTCGGCGCTCAAATCCCCGGATGACCGGCGCAGCCAGCACTTGGTGCGGCAGATGGTGGCGCAGAGTGCGCAAGCCATCGAAAACGCCTTCTTCATGCACAGCGCCCGCGAGCACTGGGTGCTCCAGGCCCACAGCACACCGGGTTACGTAGACAGCCAGCCCGACCTGCTGCTGGCCTGGGACCAGGACGGGCGCCTGCACGCGCTGAACAGCAAGGCGCGCCAGGCCCTGCGCCGGCGTTTCGGCCAGGTGCCGGAGCATATCGGCGAAGTGTTCGACCTGGATGCGTTGCGCTCGGCCACGGATCAATCGACCCAACACCTGCAATGGCTGGGCGAGCCTGGCGTATTGCACGTGCGGGTCAACACCCCGCAACGCAAACCGGCGCGGCCCGCTGCGCACACCCAGGTCGACCCTCGGGTGGAAGAACACCTGCGCCTGGCCGTGCGCGTCAAGGACCGCAACCTGCCGGTACTGGTGCAGGGCGAAACCGGCGCTGGCAAGGAAGTGTTCGCCCGCCAACTGCACGAACGCAGCGCGCGGCGAACCGGGCCCTTTGTCGCGGTGAACTGCGCGGCGATCCCCGAGAACCTGATTGAAAGCGAGCTGTTCGGCTACGTCGCCGGGGCCTTTACCGGTGCGTCCAGCAAAGGCATGCCGGGGCTGTTGGTGCAGGCCGATGGCGGCACGTTGTTCCTCGATGAAATCGGCGATATGCCGCTGGCGCTACAGACGCGCCTGCTGCGGGTGATGGCGGAGGGTGAGGTCGCGCCCCTGGGCGGGGCCAAAACCCGCACGGTGGACATCCAGGTGATCTGCGCCAGCCACCGCGACCTGGCCGCGCTGGTCAGCGACGGACGCTTTCGCGAAGACCTGTACTTCCGCCTCGGCTGCGCCCGCTTCTGCCTGCCGCCGCTGCGCGAGCGCAGCGACAAGCTGGCGTTGATCAACCGGCTGGTGGAGCAGCAAGCACGCGGCAGCGGCGTCCCAGTGGGCATCGGCCAGGCCGCGCTGGAACGGCTGCTGGGCTATGCCTGGCCGGGCAATGTGCGCCAACTACACCACACGCTGGCGTATGCCTGTGCGGTGTGTGAAGGCGGCACGATTCAGCTGGCGGACTTGCCGATTGAAGTACGCGGCGAACAGGTCGAGGCGCTGACCGAGCACAGCGTCAGCCCGGAGCGGCAGGTGGTGCTGGACGCATTGATCCGACATCGCTGGAAGCCGTTGCCGACGGCGCAGGCGTTGGGCATTTCCCGAGCCACCCTATACCGCCGAGTCAACCAACTGGGCATCGACATGCCCGGCAAGCACTGACACAACGGGGGTCAACAATGTGGGAGGGGCAGTGCGACGATTCGACTTGCACCCGATAAGCATCGGGTATCTACACAACTTCAATAGAATAGTGCGCAGCTGTCGAGCCTTGGCGAGGCTGCGTCAGGCGCGCTACCGATTCAGGCTCGAGGCGCGGCCGACGCAGCCTCGCTTGCGCTCGGCAGCTGCTACGGATTTGCGCGGTGTTGGATAACGCGGTGCAAGTCGAATCGTCGCACCGCCCCTCCCACATTTAACACCGTAGGCCTTGAGGGATCAGCGATAAACCAGCCCGCCATCGATCAACGGTGCCTGCCCGGTCATATAATCCGCATCCGGCCCGGCCAGGTAGGCCACCAACCCCGCCACATCCTCCGGCGTTTCCGCCCGCCCCAAGGCAATCCCATCCACATACTTCTTATACGTCGCCCCTACTTCGGCGCCAGTAATCTCGGCCATGCGCTTGTCGATCTCCACCCACATGTCGGTGCCCACCACGCCCGGACAGTAGGCATTGACCGTGATCCCCGCACTCGCCAGTTCCTTGGCCGCCACCTGGGTCAAGGCCCGCACGGCAAACTTGGTGGCCGAGTACACGCCCAGCAGCGCAAAACCTTCATGGCCGGCAATGGAGCAGGCATTGATGATCTTGCCCTTCTGCTTGAGCGCCTTGAACTTATTGCCGGCGGCCTGGATGCCCCACAACACGCCCTGCACGTTGATACCCAGGGTACGCTCGACCTGTTCCGGGCTGACGTCCAGCAGCGAGTCGATCTGCGCGACCCCGGCGTTGTTGACGATGATGTCGAAGCCACCAAGGGTCTGATGTGCATGCTCGACCGCCGCCACCACCTGGTCGCGCTTGGACACGTCGGCGATAAACACCGAGGCCTTGCGCCCGAGGGCCACGACTTCGGCGGCCACGGCTTCCAGCTTGGCGCCATTGATGTCGACCAGGGCGATGTCGGCACCGTCCTGTGCCAGGCGCAGGGCGATGGCCCGACCAATGCCCTGCCCCGCGCCGGTCACCAGCGCAACTTTTCCAGCGATACTCATGATGATCTCCTGCAACGATGAGAGAGCGTTGTCTATCGCAGGTGCCTGCACGGGCTGTCGAGGCGCAAAGGGTTTGGCGTAGGCGTTGAGACGCCCTGTCTCAGCGCACGCCCCCGTACCGGACGCTTGTAAAACCTGGCCGTTATGCCTAGCTTATGCGCCCCTCGCCCTGCGCTTTAAGGCCCTGCCCCATGGTTTTGCGTTTTCGTCCCGTCGCCAGTACACGTTTCGCTCTCGGCCTGCTGCTCAGCGGCGGTATCGGCAACAGTTGGGCGGCGCAGGTCGAACTGCCGGCGGTGCAGGTCCAGGGCCAGGACGAGTCCGGCTATCGCGCAGACACCGCCTCGGTCGGCGGCTTCAATGAGGCGCCGCTGCTGGACACCCCGGCCTCGATCACGGTGATCAACGCCGCCATGCTCAAGGACCAGCAAGCACGCCTGCTCAGTGAAGTGCTGCGCAACGACGCCTCGGTGGGCGACAGCTACGCGCCCATCGGCTACTACGAAAATTTCGTGGTGCGCGGCTTCTCGCTGAATGCGGCGAGCAGCTACAAGATCAACGGGCGCACCATCACCGGCGAGCAGAACGTCGCCCTGGAAAACAAGCAGCAAGTGGAAGTGCTCAAGGGCCTGGCCGGTTTGCAGAGCGGGATTTCCGAGCCCAGCGGCGTGATCAACTACGTGACCAAGCGCCCGGAGGATGTGCGCTCGGTGACGGTGTCCACCGATGACCGCGGCAGTGGCTATATCGCCACCGACGTCGGCGGCTGGTTTGGCAGCGAGCAGCAATTCGGCCTGCGCGCCAACGTCGCCCACGAAGACCTCAATTCCTACGTGGAGCACGCCAACGGCCAGCGCGATTTTGTGTCCCTGGCCTTCGACTGGAACATCAGCCCCGACGCCGTGCTGCAACTCGACGCGGAATACCAGAACAAGCAACAACGCTCGGTGCCGGGCTACCAGTTGCTGGGCGGCACCGAGGTGCCCAACGGCGCCTCGCCGAAAAAACTGCTGGGCCACCAGAGCGGTTCCAAGCAAGTCGGCATCGACGCGTTGAACCTCAACGGCCGGTTCGAATACCGCTTCAGCGACCAGTGGAAAGGCAGCGTCAGCGCCGCGCGCAGCAAGGTGGTGATCGATGACTACAGTTCGTTTGCCTGGGGCTGCTATGGCTCGACCAGTTGCACCTCCAGCGTGCCGAACTACTTCAGCCCCGAAGGCAACTACGACGTCTACGACTACCGCAGCCCCGACGACACCCGACGTGACGATGAAGTCCAGGCGGCGATGACCGGCTTGTTCGACACCGCAGGCATCGGCCATGAACTGACCTTCGGCACCAGCGCATTTCGCCGGGTGATCGACAAGCGCAAGGCCGTCAACGAGTACATCGGTACGACCAATATCGACGATGATGCGCCGACGTTCACGCCCACCGACAAACCGTTGAACGACAGCCATCGCACCCTCGACAGCCGCCAGTACGGCCTGTTCGTCACCGACCGCATCCGCTTCAACGAGCAATGGCAAACCATCCTCGGCGGTCGCGAAGTGCGCCTGGATGAAAAAGCCTTCGACGGCGTCACGGGCGACCAGGCCCGCCATACCCAGCAATACGTGTTCCTGCCCCAGGCGGCATTGATCTACAAACCGGTGGAAAACATCTCGCTGTACACCAGCTACAGCAAAGGCCTGTCCTTGGGCGGCACCGCACCGTGGTTTGCGAGCAACGCCGATGAAACCCTGGCCCCGACCACCTCGCGGCAAATCGAAGCCGGGGTGAAATACGACTGGCGCCGCATCAGCTTCGCCGCCGCTGTGTTCCAGACGCGCCAGGCCTACCAGTACGCCAAGCCAGAGGGCCCCGGTGCCTTCACCTATGTGCAACAGGGCGAGCAGAAGAACACCGGCGTGGAACTGTCGGCCAACGGCTGGGCCACCGACCGCCTGCAGATTTCCACCAGCGTGGCGGCGATTCGTGCACGGGTGAACGGCAGCGGCACGCCGGAATACGAAGCGCACCAGGCGATCAACGTGCCCAAGCTGCGCGCCAGTGTGTACGCCGATTATGCGTTGCCGTGGGTGAATGGATTAGCCGTGCTCGGCGGCGTGCAATACAGCGCCAAGAAGTACGCCAACCGCAGCGGCAATGTGGAGGTGGGAGATTATGCGGTGGTCAACGTCGGCAGCCGCTACACCACCAAGGTCGACGGCTACGAGACGGTGTTCCGCCTGAGCGTCGACAACCTGTTCGACAAGCGCTACTGGCGCGACGCGGGCGAGTACATGGGCGATGACTATCTGTTCCAGGGCGCGCCACTGACGGCGCGCCTGAGTGCTTCGGTGAACTTCTGACACTTACCCCTGTGGAGAGGGAGGTCCCACTACCTCTTCGAAGTAGCGCTGTCGCGCAGCAAACTGGGACCTCTGTGGCAAGCGGGCTTGTCCCGCGTTGGGGTGCGAAGCGCCCCTGATAAAGACGAATGAGGGGTGTATCAGGCACTCCTCTGCGCCTGGTTTTGGGGCTGCTGCGCAGCCCAACGCGGGACAAGCCCGCTCGCCACAAAGAGCCGTCTTCAACCTTCTTATTTAGGCATCTTGCGAAACCCTACCGCGAGGCGATTCCAGCTGTTGATGGTGGCGATGGCCACGCTCAGGTCGACTTGCTCCTGGGGGCTGAACTCGGCGGCGAGCGCCGTGAAGTCTGCGTCCGGCGCGTGGGTCTGGCTCAGCAGCGTCAGGCTCTCGGCCCAGGCCAATGCCGCGCGTTCACGCGGGGTGAAGAACGGCGTTTCGCGCCAGGCCGACAGGGTGTAAAGGCGACGCTCGGTCTCGCCGCCCTTGCGGGCATCGGCGGTATGCATGTCCAGGCAGAACGCACAGCCGTTGATCTGCGACACACGCAGGCGTATCAGTTCCAGCAGTGGCAGCTCGATGGAGAGTTTGCCGACGGCGGCTTCCAGGGCGAGCATGGCTTTCATGGCGTCTGGGGAAGCAGTGTAGAAATCGGTACGGGCTTGCATGAGGAACTCCGGAACGGTGGGAAGTGGTGGCTAGGTTAGCCACCGGGCCGTAGGGGAGAAATAGCCAATTGCGGGGAAGAACAGGTGACCAATGGAGCGGTGTGCGATCAACCCGGCAATGGAATCACCCGCAACGGCCTCACCGATTTATAGGAAAAACTCGAATAGATCTCCTTGACGCACGGCAGCGTCTGCAACACCTCCCGCGCAAACTCGCCGAACGACTCCAGGTCCTTCGCCACCACTTCCAGCAGAAAGTCATAGCGCCCCGATACGTTATGACACGCCACGATTTCCGGAATATCCAATAAGCGTTGCTCGAACGCCCGGGCGATTTCCTGGGTGTGGCTCTCCATCATGATGCTGACAAACGCCGTCACCCCATACCCCAGCGCCTTGGGCGAGAGGATCGCCTGGTAGCCGCTGATCACCCCGCTTTCCTCCAGGTTCCTGACCCGTCGCCAGCACGGTGAAGTGGTCAGGGACACGCGGTCGGCCAGCTCGGCCACGGTTAAACGGGCATTGCCTTGCAGGGCGTTTAATAACGCTTTGTCGGTGCGATCCAGCGTGACGGGCATGTTTTGCCTCTATTCATTGTTTTTAGTGTTTTTTCATCCCGGGACAGGGAATTTGTCGGCAAAGTTTGGAACATCCAGCCGTGATTATAAGCATAGCATTGTAGGAAATAAGGAGCGCCCGACATGAACAATAAACACACTGCATTCGGCTTTTCCACCCGTGCCATCCACCACGGCTACGACCCCAAGGACCACCATGGCGCGCTCGTGCCGCCGATCTACCTGTCGGCCACCTTTGCGTTCCCCACTGCCGAATACGGCGCCGCCTGTTTTGCCGGTGAGGCCAGCGGTCATTTCTATACGCGCATTTCCAACCCGACCCTGGCGCTCCTGGAATCACGCATGGCCACCCTGGAAAACGGCGAGGCAGCGGTAGCGTTCAGTTCCGGCATGGGCGCGATTGCCGCGACATTCTGGACCCTGCTGCGCCCAGGCGATGAGGTGATCGTCAGCCAGACGCTCTACGGCTGCACCTTCGCCCTGCTGCATCACGGTATCGGCGAGTTCGGCATCAAGGTGCGCCACGTCGACCTCACCGACCTGGCCGCCCTGCAAGCGGCGCTCAGCCCCGCCACCCGCATGATCTACTGCGAGACCCCGGCCAACCCCAACCTGCAACTGGTGGACATCGCCGCCGTGGCCGCCCTCGCCCATCAACAGCCGAACGTCACCGTGGTGGTCGATAACACCTACTGCACGCCTTACCTGCAACGTCCCCTGGAACTGGGCGCCGATGTGGTGGTGCACTCGGCCACCAAATACCTCAGCGGTCATGGCGACATCACCGCCGGCATTGCCGTCAGCAACCAGGCCCTGGCCCAGCGCATTCGCCTGCAAGGCCTCAAGGACTTGACCGGTGCGGTGATGTCGCCCCAGGACGCTTCGCTGTTGATGCGCGGCCTCAAGACCCTGGCCCTGCGCATGGACCGCCATTGCAGCAACGCCCAGGCCGTGGCTGAAGCCCTACAGGCGCATGCGGCCGTGGAGTGGGTGACGTATCCGGGGCTGCGCAGCTTCGCGCAATACGAATTGGCGGCGCGGCAGATGAGCCAGGCCGGCGGCATGATCGCCTTCGAACTCAAGGGCGGGATCGACACCGGTCGACGCTTCATGAATGCCCTCAAACTGTTCACCCGCGCCGTCAGCCTGGGCGACGCCGAGTCACTGGCCCAGCACCCGGCGAGCATGACCCATAGCACCTACACCCCTGAAGAACGCGCGCACCACGGCATCAGCGAAGGGCTGGTGCGTTTATCGGTCGGGCTTGAGGACGTTGCCGACCTGTTGGCGGACGTGCAGCAAGCGTTGGCCAAGTGCACCGGCGTCGTGCCACGCCAAACGCTCAAGCCTCTCGCGCCTTCACCTTCAAATGCCGCGCATACCAAGGCCGCTTCGGCACGCGCTTGAACAAGCCCAGCAGCGCGTCATCCTCGGCACCGAAGGTGATGCGCAATGCGAGCTTCATGGTCTCCGGGTCCATCTCCATCGACCGGCCCATCTGCAACCCCGGGGTGGTGCTGCAACCATGGGTGTCCGGGCCCAGCCAGGGGTCGCCGACTTCGACCCAGCGTCCCGTTGCGAACCAGGCCACGCCGTTGACTTCCAGGCGGCTGACTTCGCCGGGGTTGAAGCGTTCGTGGGCGCGGTACCAGTCTTCTATGCGGTCGTCGATCCAGCCGTGGAAGTGCCAGAACACCGGGTTTACGTGGGATGAAAACGGGTCGCCGAGGAAGTCGTTTTCGGCCGCGTACCAGCGCGCAGCAAAGTCTGCCGGGTCGCGGGCCAGGGGCACCGGGGCGCCGTTGGACGGGTCGCGGGGCACCGAGGCCCAGCGCATGTGCAACCAGTCGTGCAGGCCCAGTTCCATTTCCGAACCCAGTTGGCCCAGGGTGCGTTTGGCCAGGTAGCGCGGGTCGCGGTATTGGGATTCCCAGACCTGGAAGTTGCTGTGGTAAGTCTCGGCGGCCTTGATGTCGGCGACCCACTGGGTGTACTCGCTGTCATCCGGCTCCGACCAGGTGGGCGGCAGCGCGAAGCCGTCGTGGTTGTCGAAGTAACGCAGGAAGCCCAGGCGATCGCGTTCCAGCGCCGGTTGCGGTTCGGGGAATGCCGGCCACGAGGGCAAGTCCTGCATGGATCGCGCGGTGCCGAGCATATGGCGGTGCATGAAGAAGAAGTCGATGCCCGAACCGTTGCGGTCTTTGAGCTTGCCACGGGCGTCGCGCTCCTTGCCGCGCGGGCCGGGTTGCCAGCCGATGCCGCGCAGGGCGTCGCGTTTTGCTTCGGAGAGTTTGTGCCACTGGTCACGGGTGGCGTGCCATAGCTGGTGAAACAGGCGGTGCTCAGGAGCAATCAGCCAGGCCAGCAGGGTCGGGTTGAGGCCGATGCGTTGGCGGGCTTCGGGAAACAGCTGTTTGTGGGCGACGAAGCGGTGGTCGCGCTCGGTCAGGGCCAGGGGTCGATCCAGGTCGAGGATTTGCCCGCTGAGGGTGCCGCTGCCGGCATTGCCGAAGTCGGCCCAGACTTCATCGAGGGTCATCTTGAACTCATAGGCGGGCCTGCCGTCGAGCGCGTCGCGGTCGATCAGGCGCCAGTAGAGCAAGGCGCCCTCGCCCGTCAGCAGGTCACCGAGCACGCGGTAGCGCGGTTCGCCTTCGCCGCGCAGGTTGGCAGCGGTGTCCAGGTAGCCGCGCAGGCCACGGCCACGGGGGGCGATGTCGAGCAGCAGCTCCAGGCCTTGCACTGGCAAGCCCTTGAGGCCGGCGTCGCGGCCTTCCAGGCGCAGGCTCCACACCCCGCGCAAGGTGTTGGCCAAATGCTGCCCGGCGGTGTCGGCCAGGTCCACCGTGGCTTCGCCGGGGGTGATGGGCAATTCTTCTTCTCGCGTCAACTCGCGATGGGCATAAAAGGCGGCCGGTACAGCCGCGCCGGTCAGCGCCAGGCCTGCGATGAACCCACGTCGAGAGATGGTCATTGTCTACCTTAGGAAACGGCTTTATCAGAGCTAGAACGTTTGCAGGCCGGGGAAATTTACCGCACCGCTATCGGCGCCTAAATTTCCCCGCCCATCACTCGTTCTTCCCTGATAGCGAAGGCCTCAACTGACTGAGATGGCAATGACAAAACCACGTTCGAAAAAGGCGCTGTACATCGGCTTGCCGCTGGCACTGGCCATCGGTGCCGGCGCAGGCTTCCTGGCCTGGGATCATTGGTTCAAGGGCAATGCCGGCTACCCGCTGGCAGTGATCAAGCAGGCCAATGAAATGCAGGACCGCCTGCTGTCGTTCGACAGCCATATCACCGTCCCCATGGACTTCGGCACCGCCGGCAACGAGGCGGATAAGGACGGCAGCGGCCAGTTCGACCTGGTCAAGGCGGCACGCGGGCGCTTGTCTGGCGCAGCCCTGACGATTTTCGGCTGGCCGGAAATCTGGAATGGCCCCAACGCGCCGCACAAGCCCACTGACGGCTTTGTCGAGGAAGCACGCCACGAGCAGGAAGTGCGCTACAAGATCATCTCCGGCATGGTGCGTGATTTCCCCAACCAAGTCGGGATCGCCTATACGCCGGATGACTTTCGGCGCCTGCATGGCGAAGGCAAGTTCGCGATCTTTATCAGCATGCTCAACGCCTACCCACTGGGCAATGACCTGAATCAGCTGGACCTGTGGGCGGCACGCGGCATGCGCATGTTCGGCTTCAGTTATATCGGCAATAACGCCTGGTCCGACTCATCACGCCCGCTGCCGTTTTTCAATGACTCCACCGACGCGCTCGAAGGCCTGTCGGACATCGGCAAGCAGGCCGTGCATCGCCTCAATGACCTGGGGGTGATCATTGATGTGTCGCAGATGTCGACCAAGGCATTGGAGCAAGTCGCGCAACTGAGTCGCACGCCGATGGTGGCGTCCCACTCGGCACCGCGCGCATCGGTCGACATCCCGCGCAACCTCAGCGACAAGGAGCTGCAGTTGATCAAGAACAGCGGCGGCGTGGTGCAGGTGGTGGGCTTCCCCGCCTATATACGCCCCCTGAGCCAGCCGACCCAGGACAAGCTCAATATCCTGCGGGCGCGTTTCGACCTGCCGCCCTTGCCCAACCTGGCCATGGCCCTGATGCCGGGGGACGCAATCATCGCGGCATGGCCGGAACAGAAGTTCGGCCAGTACGCCCAGGGGCTGTACGGCATTCTTGAAGAAGAGCCCAAGGCCACGCTCAAGGACTGGGGCGACGCCGTCGACTACACCGTGCGCAAGATCGGTATCGATCACGTCGGCATCGCTTCGGACTTCAACGACGGCGGCGGCCTCGACGGCTGGAACAACGTCGGCGAAATCCGCAACGTCACCGCCGAACTGATCCAGCGCGGCTACTCCGAAGCCGACATCGCCAAGCTGTGGGGAGGCAACTTCCTGCGGGTCTGGGACCAGGTACAAAAAGCCGCCAAACCCTTGGCCAACCGCTAATCACCTAGAAGCAAGTCCATGACCGACCGTCGTACGTTTCTCAAGCAGGCAGGGGTATTCGCCGCCAGCCTGCCATTGGGCGCTGCACGCCTCCCGCAAGCACTGGCTGCCAACACAACGGATGACCCATGGACGGGGTTCAAGCAGTTGTTCAACCAGGATCCGGATTACCTGCACTTCTCCAATTTCCTGGTGGCTTCGCACCCCAGGCCGGTGCGCGAAGCCATTGAGCGTTACCGCCTGCAGATTGACCGCAACCCAGGGCTCGCCATGGACTGGGACCGGGAGGAAACCTGGAAACGCGAAGGCCAGGTACGCGAGTGGGCCGGCCGCTACCTCAAGGCCACCCCGCCGCAGATCGCCCTCACCGGCAGCACCTCCGAAGGCTTGGCGATGATCTATGGCGGGCTCAAGGTGCGCCCGGACCAGGAAATCCTCACCACCGTGCATGAGCATTACGCCACCCAGAACGTGCTGGATTTTCGCGTGCTCAAGGAAGGTACCCAGGTACGCCGGATCACACTGTTCGAGCGTGCCAGCCAGGTCTCTGCCGACGAAGTCTTGGGAAACATCCAGCGCAATATCCGCCCCAACACCCGCGTGCTGGGCATGACCTGGGTCCAGTCCGGCAGCGGTGTGAAACTGCCCATCGGCGAGATCGGCAAGCTGGTGGATGAGCACAACCGCAACCGCGACGACAAGGACCGCATGCTCTATGTGGTGGACGGCGTGCATGGTTTCGGCGTGGAAAACCTCGACTTCCCCGACATGCACTGCGACTTCTTTATCGCCGGCACCCACAAATGGATGTTCGGTCCGCGCGGCACCGGGCTGGTCTGCGCGCGCAACCCCGAAAACAAGTACGTCACACCCATGGTGCCGACCTTCTCCGAAGACAAGGACTTCGCCACCATCATGACCCCCGGCGGCTATCACGCCTTCGAGCATCGCTGGGCGGCGGATGAGGCCTTCAAGCTGCATTTGCAACTGGGCAAGGCACCGGTGCAGGCGCGCATCCATGCGCTGAACGCCGAACTCAAGGACCAGTTGCTGGCGCATCCGCGGATCGAACTGGTCACGCCGCGCAGCCGCGAACTGTCCGCAGGCTTTACCTTCTTCCGGGTCAAGGACCAGGACAGTGATGCGGTGGCGGCCTACCTGCAGAAAAACCGCGTGGTGATCGACGCGGTGGACCGCGATGTCGGCCCCGTAATCCGCACAGCACCCGGCCTGCTCAACAACACCGACGAAATCCAGCGCTTCATGACCCTGCTCAGCCAGCGGTTGTGACCCTCCTTCCCCCTTTGCACGCGAGGCCTACATGACTCCATTTCGACTCAAACCCCTGACGGCCCTGGCGTTGACCGCCCTGTGCGGCGCGCTGCTGCCAGGCCTGGCCCAGGCTGCCGCACCGCAACCGGGCAAAGTGTTCAAGGACTGCAAGGACTGCCCGGAAATGGTGGTACTGCCAGCGGGCACGTTCACCATGGGCACGCCGGAAGATGAAGTCGGCCGCGAGCCGGACGAAGGCCCGATGCATGACGTGACCTTCTCCAAGCCGTTCGCCATGAGCCGCTTCCAGATCACCGCCGGCGAATGGGACAGCTATATCCGCCAGACCGGCGTGAAGATCGCCGACGGCGACACCCGCCCCGGCCGCGAATGCATCGCCAGCAAGCCGCGCTACCCCCAGGGCCCGCGCCAGCCGGCAGTGTGCATGGACATGGACGACATCAAGAACTACGTGGCATGGCTGTCGAAAAAGACCGGCCAGCAGTACCACATGGTCAGCGAAGCCCAGCGCGAATACGCCGCGCGCGCCGGCTCCACCGGGCCATTCCCGTTCCCGTTCGACGAGGGCAAGGGCTACAGCATCGCCGAGCATGCCAACACCTACGGGCCGGCGGACGGGTACAGCTATTCTTCGCCGGTAGGCAGCTACCCGCCGAATGCGTTTGGCATGTACGACATGCATGGCAATGTCTATGAGCGGGTGGCCGACTGCGAGCACCCCAACTATGTCGGCGCACCGACGGATGGCAGCGCGTGGATGGAGCCGAACTGCGAGGGCTACCAGATTCGTGGCAATGACTGGGGCGAAGCGCCGGTGTTTTCACGCTCGGGCAACCGCAACAACATCTACCCGCAAACGCGGGGGGATTGGATTGGCTTCAGGGTAGTGCGCGATCTCTAAAGCTGACGGGATTTAATGTGGGAGGGGGCTTGCTCCCGATGGGGTGCGGCAGTCGACATCGCCATTGACTGATACTCCGTCATCGGGAGCAAGCCCCCTCCCACAGTCAAATCGTGCGCGGCTTAGACCCCCTTCTGCGCCAACAACTCCAAACCTTCATGCAGCGCCGGGAACAGGCTGTTGTTGAAGTTGTTCCAGCGCAGTTCGAGGATGGTGTCGTCCGGCGAGATCTCGGTCTTGAGTACGTCGTGGAACACCTCGCCGGAGTCGATGCCGTTGTCCACGTAGTGGAAGGAGGCGCCGGTCAGGTACAGGGGCTCGGATGGCGTGGTGGCCTTGGTCACCCAATCCGTAACCGTCAACCCACGCGCACCGTACAGCGCATTCCAGGTCGCATAGGCCCCACGGCGCTCGTAAGGCGATTCGATACGGGTGATACCGGGGTGAATGTTCATGATCCTACGGGCAAACGGCGCACCGGGGCGCACCAGCTCGTCCAGGATCACCAGCAGGCCGTCCAGCACCACAATATCAGCCTTCAACTCCACCAGCGTGTCATGCAGGCGGCGTTCGAAGTCCTGCTTGCCGGCGATATGCTCGGCGCTGCCCCGTGGCAGGCGGCGATAGGTGGACGGCACGCTCAACAGCAGGTCGTTGACCAGGTGGCCCTGCACCTGCAAGTCCGCCGGATAAAGCCACTGGCGCCCCGGTTTATAGGCAAACCCATAGTCGGCCACCAACTGCTGGTCGCGCGGGCTCTGCTCATCGTCGTCATACACCACGCCCACCAGGTTGTAGGCGTCGCCCAGGGACGTGTCGTTGAGCGATCCCACCAGAAACTCCAGCACCGATTTCATGTAGCGCTCGTGGTCCTTGTAGGCCACTGGCTGGCCGGCCTTATCGGCAGCGGCATTGCGCAGGGACCACACGTACACCAGATTCTTTTTCGTCATTGTTTCGCTCTCGCTGGATAGATCAGGCACGCGCCAATACGCGTGCGCCTACACCACAAGAACGAACCAGATGCCGGTCAATTTATCCACCAACCGCACCGCCGGGCACACCGAGCTAAATCGTCGCGCCAACACTTCGTTTGTCATGGGTAAGGGTCTGTGTGCCCAGCCCCCTCTTTTTCACTTTCCGGGAAGTACTTATGACCGACCCCAAGCGCGGCGCCTTCAACGGTTTGCTCGCACTGCTCAGGCCGTTTCGCACCATCGTGACGGTCTCCATCGCCCTGGGCATGGCGGGTGGCCTGGCCATCACGCTGTTGCTGGCGACGATCAACAATGCGCTGCACTCTTCCACCGGCATGACCCAGGGCGTGATCCTGAGCTTCGCTGCGCTGTGCGTGCTGGCGCTGACCAGTTCGATCGTCTCCGATATCGGCACCAACTACGTGGGCCAGCGGATCATCGCCGCCCTGCGCAAGGATCTCGGCGAAAAGGTGCTGTCGGCGCCCATCGAGCAGATCGAACAGTATCGCTCCCACCGCCTGATCCCGGTGCTGACCCATGACGTCGACACCATCAGCGACTTTTCCTTTGCCTTCACCCCACTGGCCATTGCAACCACGGTGACCCTGGGCTGCCTGGGCTACCTGGCATACCTGTCGGTGCCGATGTTCCTGATGATGGTGGTGGCGATCATCATCGGCAGCAGCGTGCAATTCATTGCCGGCGCCAAGGGCATTCGCGGCTTCGACGAGGCCCGGGACCAGGAAGATGAGCTGCAACGCTACTATTCGGCGATCGCCTCCGGCGCCAAGGAGCTGCGTATCCACCGGCCCCGGCGCTACCGCATGAACACCCACCGCATCCAGGAAACCGCTGACCGCATCAGCGATATCCAGGTGCGCTCGGTGAACATCTATATCGTCGCCAAGACCTTCGGCTCAATGCTGTTCTTCGTGGTCATCGGCCTGGCGCTGGCGATGCAGGCCTACAACCCGAACCCGGACCCGGCGGTGATCACCGGTTTCGTGCTGGTGCTGCTGTACATGAAAGGCCCGCTGGAACACGTTGTGGGTTACCTGCCGATCATCGGCAAGGCGCGCATTGCGTTTGCGCGCATCACCGAACTGTCGGAGCGCTTCTCCTCCCCTGAACCGCACTTGCTGATGGACGGCAGCGAAGCGCCGACACCGGTGGTGCACAGCCTGGAGTTACGCGGCGTGAGCTACAGCCCGCCGCCGGTGGAAGGCAGCCAGCCGTTCCACCTGGGGCCGATCAACCTGAGTATCAAGCAGGGCGATATCGTGTTTATCGTCGGCGAGAACGGCTGCGGCAAGACCACCCTGATCAAGCTGCTGCTGGGCCTGTACCAACCCGAGGCCGGGGAAATCCGCCTCAACGGCGAAACGGTGACCGACCCGGCGCGCGATGACTATCGCCAGCTGTTCACCACGGTGTTCGCCGACTACTACCTGTTCGACGACCTGGTCCAGGGCAGCGCCACCCAGTCGCTGGACAGCGCCGCCAAGTACCTGGAGCGCCTGGAAATCGCGCACAAGGTCAGCGTCAAGGACGGTGTATTCAGTACTACCGACCTCTCCACCGGCCAACGCAAGCGCCTGGCGCTGGTCAACGCATGGCTGGAAGAACGCCCGGTGCTGGTGTTCGACGAATGGGCCGCCGACCAGGACCCGGCCTTCCGCCGCGTGTTCTACACCGAGCTGTTGCCGGACCTCAAGCGCCTGGGCAAGACGATCATCGTGATCAGCCACGATGATCGCTACTTCGATATTGCCGACCAGTTGGTGCGCTTGAGTGCAGGGAAAGTCGTTGCGGAGTTGGAGCCCGCATAATTTTTTCCGGTTTATGCGAGTGCGAACGTCTCATATGCAGCAATGAGAATTAACCGCATTAAGTACCCATCTGCCAACACTTAAAAAGAGAAACAACACCATGCCAGTACGGCTTGCCCTCAGCCCATTGAGCACCGCACTTTCCATGCGGCGGGCCCTGAAATTCAACGCTCTGCCCAATAGCCTGGCCCTGGCGGCCAGCCTGTCGATGGCGGGTTATGTGCAGGCGCAAGAGTTCGAATTGAACATCCCCGCGCAGCCGTTGAGTACTGCGCTGCAGGTATTTGGCCAACAGACCAACCTGCAAATCCTGTACAGCCCGGAAACCGTGCAAAACAAGCACAGCAAGGCAGTCAGCGGCAAGATGGACCCGGTACGGGCGATCGAGCAGTTGCTGGGAGGGACCGGCGTCAGCTACAGCCTGCAAGGCAGCTCGATGATCATCAACGCGCCCAGCTCCGGTAGCGGCGCCCTCGAACTTGGCGCCACCCAGATCAACGCCAACCAGTTGGGCACCATCACTGAAGGCTCCGGTTCCTACACTCCAGGCACCATCGCCACCGCCACCAAGATGGTGCTGACACCGCGCGAGACGCCGCAGTCGATTTCCGTGGTCACCCGCCAGACCATGGACGACTTCGGCCTGAACGGCATCGACGACGTGATGCGCCACACACCGGGCATCACCGTCTCGACCTTCGACAGCGAGCGCACCAACTATTATTCCCGGGGCTTCCCGATCCAGAATTTCCAGTACGACGGCGTGCCGACCACCCGCAACGAAGGTTACTCGGCCGGCCAGACCCTGAGCGATATGGCGATCTACGACCGCGTCGAAATCCTCAAGGGCACCACCGGCCTGATGACGGGCGCCGGCGGTCCGGGCGGCACCATCAACCTGGTGCGCAAGAAGCCGACCGCCGAGTTCCAGGGGCATGTGGGCCTGGGCGCCGGCTCGTGGGACAACTACCGCTCGGAGCTGGACGTGAGCGGCCCGCTGACCGACAGCGGCAACGTGCGCGGGCGTGCCGTGGCGGTGTACCAGGACAAGCATTCGTTCATCGACCACTATGAACGCAAGACCAATGTCTACTACGGCATCCTTGAATTCGACCTGTCGCCGGACACCCTGCTGACCGTCGGTGCCGACTATCAGGACAGCGATCCCAAGGGTTCGAGCTGGTCCGGCAGCCGCTCGTTGTTCGATGGTGCAGGCAACGAGATCAGCTTTGACCGTGGCTACAACAACGGCCCGAAGTGGAGCAGTTGGGGGCAATACAGCCGCAGCGTGTTCGCCACCCTGGAACACGCCCTGGATAACGGCTGGATCGCCAAGGCCAACTACAGCAACCAGCTCAATGGCTATAACGCACCGCTGGGTTACGCGTCGCCAAAGCAAAACTCCACCGACAGAGCCTCGGTGTATGCCGCCAAGTACACCGGCAAGACCATCAGTAATAACGGCGACTTCTATCTCTCCGGGCCATTCAGCCTGGGCGGTCGCGAGCACCAGTTGGTGGTGGGGGCATCGGTCTCGCGTTCGCACTGGGAAGGCAACGACTATTTCAATGCGACCTATAAGGACAGTAATGACTTCCCTCTTTATTCATGGGACGGTGACAGCCTGGAGCCGGATTGGGGCCCCGCTACCGAGAAAGACGACATCACACGTCAGGCAGCGGTCTACTTCTCGACACGCCTGAGCCTCACTGACGACCTGTCACTGTTGCTCGGTTCGCGCCTGACCGACTACCGGCTGACCGGCACCAACGACTCGCGCGAGACCGGCAAACTCATCCCGTATGCGGGCGTGGTGTACGACCTTAATAAAAACTTCTCGGTGTACGGCAGCTATACCTCGATCTTCATGCCCCAGCAGCTGCGGCCCGACCGCAACAACAAGATGGTCGAGCCTGACGAAGGGGAAAACTATGAACTGGGTGTGAAGGGTGAGTTCTATGACGGCCGCTTGAATGCCAGCCTCGCCTACTTCGAGATTCATGAGTCCAATCGCGCCGAGGAAGACACCGAGTACAACAACAATATGCCGGCCAACTCGCCTGTCGAGTGGGCCTACATGGGCGTCCAGGCCAAGACCAAGGGCTATGAAGCCGAGATCTCCGGTGAGCTGCTGCCAGGCTGGCAGGTGCAGGCGGGCTACACCCACAAGGTGATCCGCGATGACGATGGCAAGAAGTTCTCCACCTGGGAACCTCAGGACCAGCTCAATTTCTACACCAGCTACAAGCTGACCGGCGCCCTCGACAAACTCACCCTCGGCGGCGGTGCGCGCTGGCAAGGCGAGGCGTGGCAGGATGTCTACAACCGCGGCAAGAGTGTCACTCAGCGGTTCTCCCAAGACCCGTACTGGCTGGTCGACGCCATGGCGCGCTACCAGATCAGCAAGAACCTCTCCGCCTCGATCAACGTCAACAACGTGTTCGACAAGCGCTACTACACCAACATCGGCTTCTACACGTCGTCCTACTCGGGCGACCCGCGCAACGTGATGCTGTCGACCCGCTGGGACTTCTGATCTAACCCCGGCAAGCTCCAGACACCCTGCGCAGCCCGCCTGCCCAGGGTGTTTTTTATGGGCGATGCTTCGCCGCCCCTCCCGCCATAGCTCACCCACAAAAAAGCCCCGGCTCACACCACGTGAGCCGGGGCTTTCTGTCCAAGCGACGGTTACGCCATGGCCGTCACCAGGCTGCGTACAAATTCGGCGTTGTCGATGATGCGCTCATGGTCCACCTCAATCACCACCGATCGCACCACACAGCCCTCGCCGATCACCCGCTGCATGCTGGCTTCGATCAACGCCCGGTGCTGACCGGCCCGGCTCATGGCGGCCCACCAGCAACTGACAGGCGCCTTGAGTGGCTTGAAGTCAGCCTGCTCCATGCGCTTGACCAACGTACGGTCGACGTCCCAGGACACCTGCGCTTCGTTGCCCTCCAACAGCGCTTGCCTGATGTCGCGGAAGGCGCCACCCAGGGTGGCCTCGGCCCATTCGACAAAGCGTGCCCATTGCGTGTCTTCATCGGCGTGGGTGGCCTGCATGTCCTGCCAGCTGGAATGGACAGCCTCTGCAAACGCCGGGAACATCACCCCGAGCAAGTCCACGCGCCGTTCGTTGTCGGATATCTCGCTGTCGTCGGTCACGATTTCCGCTTCCCAGTACGGCGTGAGCCAGCGCGGCGGAGACGAATCGATCCAGCCGACAAACTCCACCTGCCGGCCTGCCTGTTCCAGGTGATAAGCAACCTCTACCGCCAGGTTGCCGCCCAACGACCAGCCCGCCAGGCGGAAGGCCCCTTCGGGCTGGGACTCCAGCAATTGCGCGGTGTAGTCCTCGACCATGCTGGACCAGGCCGGTACTTCGGCGCCCTCCTCGGCCAACGCACGGCAGATCACCCCGACCACCGGCCGCTGCTCACGCAACGCCAGGGCGATGGCCTTGTAGCAATGCACCGAACCGTAGCTGGGGTGGAACAGGTAGAGCGGCGTGCCTTCGGTGCGGCTGTTGAGCGGCACCAGCAACGAGCGGCGAGTGGTGCCTTCGAGGCAGCCGACCTGCGCACGCACGGTTGGGTTGAGCATCAACTGGCTGACCGAAAGGCCGATGCCGCTGGCCTTGCGAATCCGCTCCTTGAGCATCAGCACCAACAGCGAATGACCGCCCAATTCAAAGAAGTTGTCATTCATCCCGACATGTTCCACACCGAGCACATCCGCCCAGATCGCGGCGACGTTCTGTTCAAGCTCGGTGCGTGGCGCTTCAAACCGCTGGGTCGACTGCGTGTCCGGCTTCGGCAATGCCTTGCGGTCCAGCTTGCCGTTGGGGCTCAGGGGCATCTGTTCCAGCAGCAACCATTGCGTCGGTACCATGTAATCCGGCAACTGCACAGCCAAGTGTGCACTGAGGGTTTCACGCCAGCCCTCGCCCTGCGCCTGCAAGACCAGGTAACCCACCAGGTGCTTGCCGTCCACCGCCAGCACCGCCGCCTCGCGCACCGACTCGTGCTCCAGCAAGCGTGCTTCGATTTCACCCAACTCGATACGCAGGCCGCGCAGCTTGACCTGATGGTCGATACGCCCGGCGTATTCGATCACACCGTCAGGGCGGTAGCGCGCCAGGTCACCGGTACGGTAGAGGCGCTCGCCCTTGATGAACGGATGCGCGATAAAGCGCTCGGCGGTCAAGCCCGGACGCCGGTGATAACCGCGCGCCAGACCCACGCCGCCCAGGAACAGCTCACCCAGCACGCCGGCCGGTACCGGCTCGAAATGGCTGTCCAGGACATAGCAGCCCAGGTTGGCAATCGGCTTGCCGATCGGCACCGCGTCCCGGCCTTCATCCACGCACGTCCAGTGGGTCACGTCGATGGCCGCTTCGGTCGGGCCATACAGGTTGTAAAGCGCGGCGTGCGGCAGTTTGGCGAACACTTGCTGTTGCGCATCCACCGGCAACGCCTCGCCACTGCACACAAGGCGCTGCAGGCTGGCGCAGGAAGACACGTTCGAATCCTGCAGGAACGCTTGCAGCATCGACGGCACAAAATGCAGCGTGGTGACCTGTTCACGCGTGATCAGGCCGACCAATTTGTCCGGGTCGCGATGGTCCCCCGGTGCGGCGACCACCAGGCGTGCGCCCGTCATCAGCGGCCAGAAGAACTCCCACACCGAGACGTCGAAACTGAACGGGGTTTTCTGCAACACGGTGTCGCGGGCATCCAGCGCGTAGGCCTCCTGCATCCAGCACAGGCGGTTGGTCAGTGCGCAATGGCGGTTGCCCGCGCCTTTGGGTTGCCCGGTGGAACCCGAGGTATAGATCACGTAGGCGAGGTTTTCGCCGTCCAGGGCAATGCCCGGGTTCGCGTCGCTGTAGCCTTCGCACCCGGCGTCGCCCAGCACCAGGGTTTCCAGGCCTTGGGTAATAGGTAATTGCTCAAGCAAATGGGCTTGGGTCAGCAGCAGTTTCACGCCGCTGTCGTCCAGCATGTAGGCCAGGCGCTCACGCGGGTATTCCGGGTCCAGCGGCACATAGGCGCCACCGGCCTTGAGCACCGCGAGCAGGCCGACGACCATTTCGATGGAACGCTCCACCGCCAGGCCGACCAGCACGTCCGGCCCCACGCCGGCTTCGATCAAACGATGGGCCAGGCGGTTGGCGCGGCGGTTCAACTCGGCGTAGCTCAGGCGCTGCGCGCCAAATACCAGGGCGGGAGCCTGCGGCGTCAGGGCGACCTGATCTTCGATCAATTGGTGCACACCGCGTGACAGCGGGTACTCGCGCGCCGTTGCATTCCAGTCCTCGACGATCAGCTTGCGCTGTGCCTGCGGCAGGGATGGCAGGTCCGCCAGGCGCTCCACCTGCGGCAGAGTGAGTGCCTGCAATACCTGCTCGAAGTGCTCGGCCAGATGGACGATGTCCTGCTCGCCGAACGCAGCCGGGTCGTAGTTGAACTCCACGGCCAGGCGTTCGCCCATGGCCAGTAATACGGTCAAGGGATAGTGCGTCTGTTCCAGGCTGTCCATCGCGCCGAAACGCAGGCCCGCCGGGGCGCCCTGCTCCAGCGCCGCCGACACCGGGTAGTTCTCGAACACCAGGATGCTGTCGAACAGCGCTTCGCCACCGAGCCCGGCCCATCGCTGGATGTCGAACAACGGCGTGTGTTCTTGCTCGCGCAGACGCAGGTTTTGCCCCTGCACCTGTTGCAGCCAGGCGTCCACGCTCAACTGCGGGCTCGGCGTCGCCACCACTGGCAAGGTGTTGATAAACAAACCGACCTGCTGCTCGATGCCCGGCAGCTCGGCCGGACGTCCCGCCACCGTCGCACCGAACGCTACGGTGTCCAGGCCGGTATGCCGTTGCAACAGCAGGAGCCAGGCACTTTGCACCAGGGTATTGAGGGTGACCTTGTGCCGCTGGGCAAAGGCCTTGAGCTGCTCGGTAGCCGACTGCTCCAGCACCAGCCGGTGAATGCCGTTGACCTGGGACACACTCTGCTCGCGCCTGGCACCGCGCGACAGCCGGGTCGGTTCCTGCAGCCCCGCCAGCTGCGCCTTCCAGAAGGTTTCGCTGGTGACCGGGTCCTGTGCCTGCAGCCAGGCGATGTAGTCACGGTAACGCCCGTTCGGCGCGCGCAAGGCCTCGCCGGCGTACTGCTGCAGCACCTCGCCGAACAACTGCGATGAACTCCAGCCATCCATCAGGATGTGGTGGTTGGTGTAAATCAGATGATGGCTGTCGGCACCGGTACGCACCACCACCAGGCTCAACAATGGGGCCTGCTCAAGCACAAAGCCTTCGGCCCGGGCGGCCTCGGCCAGTGCGTCGAGTGCTTCGGCGCGGTCCGCACGGTGCTGCCAGTCGTGTTCGAGCAACGGTACCCGCACCGTCTTGTAGACCACTTGCAACGGCTGCTCCAGCTCGGTCTGCCAGAGGAACGCCGTGCGCAGGATATCGTGGTGTTCCACGGCAACCTGCCAGGCCGCCTGGAATCTGCTTACATCCAGCCCTTGCACATCGACGCGCATCTGGTTGATGTAGTCGCCGGAACCCTGGCCATACAAGGATTGGAACAGCATGCCCTGTTGCATCGGTGACAACGGGTAGATGTACTCGACCCGGTTCAACGGCAACGACAGCCCATCCAATTGCGCCTGGCTCAAGCGCACCAATGGGAAGTCCGACGGCGTGGCACCGATGTTTTCTGGCTGGCAGCAATGCGCGATGAGTGCCTTGAGTTCCTCGGCATAGTCATCGGCCAATTGCTGGATGCTGGCCGGGTCGAACATCTGCTGGCTGAAGCTCCAGGTCAGGTTCAATTCGCCGCCATACACCTGGCCGTTGATTTCCAGCCAGTTACCCAAGGACGCCTCAGGGCTTTGATCGGCCCCGGCAGCGTCACCGGAAGGCGCAAACAGGCCCGGCTCCTCGCTGTCATCAAAACTGGCATCGAACTGGCCCAGGTAGTTGAAAGTAATGCGAGGCTGCGGCACGCGCGCCAGGGCTTCACGAACCTGCGGTTGCCCCAGGTAACGCAAGGCACCAAAGCCGATGCCTTTGTCGGGAATGGCGCGCAGTTGCTCCTTGATCGCCTTCAACGAGTCCGTCAGAGTCAGGGCCGGCGTCAGCTTGACCGGGTAAAGACTGGTGAACCAGCCCACGGTGCGCGTCAGGTCGATATCGTCGAACAGATCTTCGCGGCCATGTCCCTCCAGACGGATCAGGGTCGACGCGTGCCCGGTCCAGCGCCCGATCACTCGGGCCAGGGCGGTCAACAACACATCGTTGATCTGGGTGCGATAGGCCGCCGGTGCGTCCTGCAACAGGCGCCGGGTGTGGGTGGTATCCAGATGCGTGGTCGCACTGCCGGCATGCCGGTTGCTCAAGCTGGCGCCCGGCCTGGCAGCTGGCAGGTCGACCTCGGCGCCATGCAACTGCGCTTGCCACCATGCCAGTTCGCCGGTCAGCGCATCGCCCTGGGCGTACTGCTGCAGGCGGCGTGCCCAGTCGCGGGTGGAGCTGGTCTTGGCCGGCAATGCCACGGCAACGCCACGGGCGAGCTGACGGCAGGCCGTTTGCAGGTCCTCCAGCAGGATCCGCCACGACACACCATCCACCACTAGGTGGTGGATCACCAACAGCAAGCGCTGTGCGCCACCCTCCAACTCGACCAGCACCGCCCGTATCAGCGGGCCATGGCCCAAGTCCAGGCTGCGTTGTGCCTCTTCACCCAAGGCCGCGAGTTCGTCGATGTCCTGCAGCGTGCGGTGCCACAGCACGGCATCGGCCTGGTGCTGTTCGGCACCGCGATAGACGCCCTGCCAGCCACCCGCACCGTTAACGAACTGCGAACGCAACGCATCGTGATGCACGATCAACGCCTGCAAGGCCTGGGTCAGTGTCGTGGCGTCGAGGTGTTCATGGGGTTGCAATACCACCGATTGGTTCCAGTGATGACGCTCGGCGATTTCATCGGCGAAGAACGCTTGCTGGATAGGCAGCAGCAAGGTTTCGCCACTGAGCGCGGCCTGGCTGATCGTCACGCCTTCGACGCCTTGGCGCGCGACACCGGCCAGGCTTTGTACAGTCTGGTGCTGGAACAGGTCCTTGGGCGTGAACCGAATACCCGCCTGGCGAGCACGGCTGACCACCTGGATCGAGATGATCGAATCACCACCCAGCTCAAAGAAGTTGTCGTTCAGGCCTACTTGCGGCAGGCGCAGCACCTCGGCCCAGATCGTAGCAATCTGCTGCTCCAACTCGCTCTGCGGGGCGACATAGGCTTGTTGCAACAGACTCGCGTCCGGCTGCGGCAAGCCCTTGCGGTCGAGCTTGCCGTTGGGGGTCAGCGGCATTTGCGCGAGGAACATGAAGTACGTCGGCACCATGTAATCCGGCAGGCGGGTTTTCAGGGCACGGCGCAGGTGGTCGCGCAACTCGGCTTCGTTGACCTGGCTCGCATCCGCCGGCACCACGTAGGCCACCAGTTGCTTGCCGGTCGGGCCTTCCTGGGCCACCACCACGGTTTCACCGACGTTGTCCTGCTCACGCAAGCGCGCTTCGATCTCACCCAGTTCGATACGGAAGCCACGGATTTTCACCTGATGGTCGACGCGACCGAGGTAATCCACCACGCCATCCGGACGGCCACGGGTCAGGTCGCCGCTGCGATACACGCGGCTGCCCGGTTTACCGAACGGGTCCGGCACGAAGCGTTCGGCGGTCAGTGCCGGGCGCTCCAGGTAACCGCGGGCCACGCCCTCGCCGCCCAAGTACAACTCGCCGGCGACGCCGATGGGTTGCAGGTTGAGTTGCGCGTCCAGCACGTAGCCGCTGCGGTTGCCCAGCAACGTGCCGATTGGCGCGTAGACGGCACCGCAGGGATCGCCTCGACGGGCTTTCCACAGCAGCGGCGTGACCACGGTTTCGGTCGGGCCGTAGCCGTTGAACAGGTAGGTCGGCTTGAGCGCGCGCCATGCCAGGTCGTAGCTGGCCTGGGCGACAGCATCACCACCGAAGCAGTAGACCCGAACCTTCGGCGGGTTGCCGTCACGCTCGGCATGCTCGGCCAGCTGTTGCAGGTACACCGGAGGGAACACCGCCATGGTCACGTTGTGACGGTGCATCTGCTCGTAGGTGTACTCGGGCAGCCACAGGCTGTCGTCTCGGATCAACACGCTGGCGCCATTGATCAGCGGGTGCATCCAGCCTTCGTGGGAACCGTCGAAGGCGAAGGACATGAAGTGCAGTTCGCAATCGGCCGGCGATGTTTCATAGCGCTCGCCGGTGGCGATGATGTGCGCCACCAACGGGCCGTGAGAGACGGCCACGCCCTTGGGCAGGCCGGTGGATCCCGAGGTGTAGATCACGTAGGCGAGGTTGTCGCCGTCCAGTTTTACATCCGGCGCAGTGTCGCCGTAATCGGCCCATTGCTCGGTGCGATCAATCGCCAGGCTGTCCAGGCCTTCGGGGATCGGCAGTTGCTGCAAGGCACTGGTGTGGGTCAGCAGCAACTGCGCGCGGCTGTCCTGCATCATGTACAGCAGGCGATCACGCGGGTACTCGATATCCAGCGGCACATATACGCCGCCGGCCTTCATCACCGCCAGGAACGCCACCATGCTCTCGGCGCTGCGCGGCATGGCGATCGCCACACGCACTTCCGGGCCGACGCCACGGGCGATCAGGGCATGGGCCAGGCGGTTGGCCTGGCGATCCAGCTCGCCATAGCTGAGGGTTTGCGCGTCGAACTTCACCGCCACCGCGTGCGGGTTTTCCCGGGCACGGTCGGCGACCCGCTCATGCACCAGCCGCTCGGCGCTGAAGCCGGCGTCGGTTTGATCCCACAATTGCAGGATCTGCTGGCGTTCGGCCGGGTCCAGCAGGTTCAACTCGCCGATGCTGTGCTGTGGGTGCGCAACCATGCCCTGCAACAGGTTCTGCCAGTGGCGCGCCATGCGCTCGATAGTCGAGGCGTTGAACAGGTCGGTGGCGTAACCCAAGGTGGCCCAGATGCTGTCGGTGCCTTCATGCACATCCAGGTCCAGGTCGAAATGGGCGGTCTGGCTCTCCCATTCCAGGCCTTCGACGCGCAGTGTCGACAGCGCGTGTTCGGCGGCGCCCAGGCGCGCTTCGGTCTGGTGGTTGAACATCACTTGGAACAACGGGTTGAGGCTCAAGCTGCGCTCGGGTTGCAGCGCCTCCACCAGTTGCTCGAACGGCAGGTCCTGATGGTCCTGGGCCTCCAGCGCACGCTGGCGGACCTGCTGCAACAGTTGCGTGACCGACGTCTGCTCATCGATATCGGCCTTGAGCACCTGGGTGTTGACGAAGAAGCCGATCAGCCGCTCGGTCTCGACCCGGTTACGGTTGGCAATCGGCACACCGACGCGCACATCTTCCTGGCCGCTGTAACGGTGCATCAGCGCCTGGAACGAGGCCAGCAACAGCATGAACAGGGTCACGCCTTCGCGTTGCGCCAGGCCCTTGAGGTCGGCAACCAGCGCGGGCGGCAGCTCGACAAACAGGCGCGCACCACGATGGCTTTGCTCGGCCGGACGCTGGTGGTCGAAAGGCAACTCCAGCACCGGTTGCTCGCCGCCCAGCAAACCTTGCCAGTACGCCAGCTGCCGGGCTTTTTCGCCCGCGTCCATCCACTCGCGCTGCCAGCGGGCATAGTCGGCGTACTGGATCGGCAAGGCCGGCAGTTGCAGGTTCTGGCCCTGGCTGTAGGCGCTGTACAACTGCACCAGCTCATCGACCATGATTTGCATCGACCAGCCGTCGGAGACGATATGGTGCAGGACCAGCACCAGTACATGCTCGTCCTCGCCCTGGCGCAGCAACGTGGCCCTGAGCAATGGCCCGGCCTGCAGGTCGAACGGGCGGGCGATCTCGGCTTGCACCTGGGCCTTGAGCCGGGTCGGGTCGCTCTCGACCAAAACGATGTCGACCGTGGCCTGCGGCGCAATCACCTGCACGGTCTGCTCATCGCCCTGATGCAAATGGGTGCGCAGGCTTTCGTGGCGCGCCACCAGCGTGTCGAAACTGCGTTGCAGCGCGTCCAGGTCCAGCTGGCCCTTGAGGCGCAACGCGCTGGGCACATGGTAGGCGGCGCTGTCGGGCTCCAGCAGCCAAAGGAACCACTGACGCTCCTGGGCGTACGACAACACCAAGGGCACATCACGGGAAGACGGCGCCAACGCCGGCGCCGTCGAACCGCCCCGCTTGCCCTCGGTATGCACGGCCGCGACAAAGCTGTCGAGGCGCGGTTGTTCGAACAGCACGCGCAGCGGCAACTCGATCCCCAGGTTATGCCGCAGGCGCGACGCCACTTGCATGGCCAGCAAGGAATGGCCGCCCAGCTCAAAGAAATGATCGGTCAGGCCAATACGTTCGGCACCGAGGATATCCGCCCAGATCGCGGCAACCTGCTGCTCCAGCACACTGACCGGCGCCACCCAACTGTGCAGCGCCTGGCTCGCATCCGGGCGTGGCAAGGCATGGCGATCCAGCTTGCCATTGGGGCTCAACGGCAGTGCCTTCAGGAACATGAAGTGCGCCGGCACCATGTAGTCCGGCAGCTCATCGCGCAAGGCCGTGCGAAGCTGCTCACGCAGTGCGTCCTGCTCGGACTCGGCCGTGGAGGTGACCAGGTAGGCGATCAGTTGCTGGTCGGCAGCAATCACCAGCGCTTCGCGGACCGCATCCTGGGCCAGCAGGCGCGATTCGATTTCACCCAGCTCGATACGGAAGCCACGCACCTTGACCTGATGGTCGATACGCCCGATGTACTCGATCACGCCATCGGCGCGGTAGCGCGCCAGGTCGCCGGTGCGGTACAGGCGACCGCCGCCAGCGGGGTCGAAAGGGTCGGGAATAAAGCGTTCGGCGGTCAACGCCGCGCGGTTGAAGTACCCCCGCGCCAGCAATGGCCCGCCGATCACCAGTTCGCCGGCCACGCCCACAGGCACCGGGTTGAGGCTGGCATCCAGCAGGTAGATGGCGCGGCCGTCCAATACGCGACCAATCGGCATCATTTGCGTGACGGCTTCGCTGCCATCGACATAACCCGCACAGTCGAGGGCCGTGACCGTGACGGTCGCCTCGGTGGGGCCGTAGGTGTTGAGCAGGCGCACATGGCCCAGCCCGGCCTCGCGCCAGGAAGCCAAACCTTCCGGCGGCATGGCTTCGCCGCCCGCATGCACCTGGCGCAATCGCCCATAGTCGCGCACACCGCGCTCGGCAAAGTCCCGGGCAATCAGGTGCCAGTAGGCGGTGGTGAGGTCGACCACCGAAATCTCATGTTCGATCAGTTGGGTGTAGAAGGTGTCGCTGTCCCACAGCTCGCCGCCACGCACCACCACCGCCGCCCCGCAGCAGAGTGCCGGGTAGAGCTGCTCGACGAAACCGTCGAAGTTGAACGTACCGAACTGCAGCACGCAGTCGGCGGCGGTCAGCGCAAACACCTCGATAAACACCTCGACGTGGCGTGCCAACGAGGCCTGGTCGATGCCCACGCCCTTGGGCCGCCCGGTCGAACCCGAGGTGAACATCAGGTAGGCCAGGTTGGCCGGGAACGCGCGCACCTCGGGGTTGCTCGACGGGTACTCGGCCAACCACTGTGGATCGGACTCCAGGCAGATCAACGCCAGGTCGGCACTGATCGGCAGGCGCTCCAGCAAGGGCTGCTGGGTCAGCAACAGCTGCAAGCCGCTGTCTTCGATCATGCATTGCAGGCGGTCGCGGGGGTATTGCGGGTCCAGCGGCACATAGGCACCGCCGGCCTTGAGCACGGCCAGCAGGGCCACGATCATTTCCAGCGAACGGTCCACGGCCACGCCGACCAGGCTGTCGGCGCCCACGCCCTGCTCGATCAGTGCGTGGGCCAGGCGGTTGGCGCGCTGGTTGAGGTCGGCGTAGCTCATGCGCCGCTGATCCATGATCAGGGCGACGGCGTCGGGCCGGCTCGTCACCTGCTGCTCGAATTTAACCAGCACACTGCCGTGGGCGGCACGCGCCGGCTGCGGCGGGTTCCACTCATAGAGCATCTGCGCTTGCTCATCGCGGCCCAACATCGGCAAGTCGGCGACACACTGCCGGGCCGAGCCCACCACGCTCTTCAGCAGGTTTTGCCAATGCGCGGCGAAGCGCTGCAGGGTACTGGTGTCGAACAATGCGGTCGCGTAGGTCAACGAAGCGTACAGGCCCTCGGCAGACTCCTGGGTGTCCAGGCTCAGGTCGAAATGCGCCGTATGGCTGTCCCACTCCAGCCCCTGCACCTGCAGCCCCGGCAACTGCTGGCTGCCACGGTTGGCATGGGCGTCGGACTGGTGATTGAACATCACTTGGAACAGAGGGTTGTGGCTCAGGCTGCGCTCGGGTTGCAGGTCCTCGACCAACTGTTCGAAAGGCAGGTCCTGATGGGCCTGCGCACCCAACGCGTGCTCCTTGACCTGCTGCAACAGCTGGGCAAAGGTCATGTGCCCGTCGATCTCGGCCTTGAGCACCTGGGTATTGACGAAGAAGCCGATCAGTTGCTCGGTTTCCAGGCGGTTACGGTTGGCGATAGGCACGCCGACACGGATGTCCGACTGGCCGGTGTAGCGGTACAACATCGACTGGAAGGTCGCGAGCAGCAGCATGAACATGGTCACGCCTTCGCGCTGCGCCAGGGCGCGCAAGCCCTCGACCACGGCGGGCTCGACCCGCACATCCAGGCGCGCGCCTTCGTAACGTTGCATCGCCGGGCGCGGGCGGTCCAGCGGCAGCTCCAGTACCGGCTGCACATCACCCAGGCGGGCCCGCCAGTAGGCCAATTGCCGGGCTTTTTCGCCCGCTTCCATCCAGCCACGCTGCCACTGGGCGTAGTCCGCGTATTGAATCGACAGCAGCGGCAGCACTGGCTCGCGCCCCTGGCTGTAACCGGCATACAAACTCACCAGCTCATCGACCATGACCTGCATCGACCAGGCATCCGACACGATGTGGTGCTGGACCAGTATCAGCACATGTTCGTGCTCGCTCAGTTGCAGCAGCTTGATGCGCAGTAACGGGCCGGCCTGCAGGTCGAATGGTCGGGCGATTTCGCGCTCCACCCACCCCTGCAATTCGCCGGAGGTGGCTGCGCCCACGACCTGGTGTTCAATCACCGGCGCAGCCTGTTCGAGCACGCGCTGAACGGTCTGGCTTACGTCGGAAAAAAACACCGTGCGCAAGGTTTCATGACGCTGCACCAGAGTGTCGAACGCACGTTGCAGGGCCACACGGTCAAGCGCACCCAACAGGCGTAGCGCGGCAGGAATGTGATAGGCCGCGCTGTCGGGTTCCAACTGCCAGAGGAACCACTGGCGCTCCTGGGCATACGACAGGGCCAACGGCTGTTCGCGATCCGCGCGGGTGATCTGCGCGACCTCGGCGCGTGCATCCCCCAGTGCCGCCACGAAGGCGCCCAGCACCGGTTGTTCAAACAGGCTTTTGAGCGCCACCTCGATACCCAGTGCCTGGCGCACACGTGACACCATCCGGGTCGCCAGCAGCGAATGACCACCCAGCTCGAAGAAATGGTCTTCAAGGCCCACCTGCGGCACACCCAGTACCTCGGCCCAGATCGCGGCCACCTGCCGGGCTTTCTCACCGACCGGCGCCACATAGCGTTTTTGCAGCAGGCTGGCGTTTGGCTTGGGCAGCGCCTTGCGATCCAGCTTACCGTTCGGTGTCAGCGGCAGGCGTGCCAGGAACAGCATGTGCGTCGGCACCATATAGTCCGGCAGCACCTCGCGCAGCGCGGCCTTGAACGCTTCGCGCAAGGCGCCCTGATCGGCTTCCGGTGTCGAGGTGTCGGTCACCAGATAGGCCAGCAACTGGTCATGCTCGGCCACCACCACGGCTTCGCGGATCGCATGCTGCTCACGCAGGCACGCCTCGATCTCTCCCAGTTCTATACGGAACCCGCGCACCTTGACCTGGTGGTCGACGCGGCCGATGTACTCGACCACGCCATCTGCGCGATAGCGCGCCAGGTCGCCTGTGCGATACAGCCGCTCGCCGTTGTGCGCAAAGGGATTGGGCACGAAGCGTTCGGCGGTCATCGCGGCCCGGCCGTGATAACCCCGGGCCAGGCCGACGCCGCCGATCAGCAGCTCGCCGGCAGCGCCTACCGGGCACGGCACGAGGTCGGCATTAAGAATGAACAATGAGGTGTTGGCGATCGGCCGCCCGACAAAGGGCACCGGCTCGACCAACTCATGGGCTGCCGACCAGATGGTGGTTTCGGTCGGACCATACAGGTTCCACACCGCGCCCTCTTGGGCCAGCATGCGCTGGGCCAGGTCGGCCGGCAGCGCCTCGCCGCCGCACAGGCACTTGACCCCGCGCAGCAAGGCGCGGCGTTCGCTGTCCAGAAGCATGCGCCAGCTCGAGGGCGTGGCTTGCACCACACTGATCGCTTCGCGCTGTACCAGATCCAGAATCGCCTCGGGGTCCAGGGACACGTCCTTGTCGGCCAGTACCACCGTCGCACCTGTCGCCAGCGGCACGTAGAGTTCCAGGGCAAAGATATCGAACGAGAACGTGGTCAACGACAACAGCCGCGCGTCAGCGCCAATGGCCAGGGTGCTGGCCATGCCATGGGTAAAGCTGCTCAGTGCGCCATGACGCACCATCACGCCCTTGGGCTTGCCGGTGGAACCGGAGGTGTAGATCACATAGGCGAGGTGTTCGCCCGTCAGTTCGATGTCGGGGTTGGCGCGGCTGTAGCGCGCATCTTCCTGTGCATCCATGAGCAGCAATTGCTGATCAGCCGCCAGTGGCAGGCGTTCGTGCAGGTCGCCGGCAGTCAGTAATACGCGTGCGCGGCTGTCTTCGAGCATGAACGCCAGACGATCCGCCGGGAACTGCGGATCGAGCGGCACATAGGCGCCACCGGCCTTCAGGGTTGCCAGCAAGGCCAGCACCATGTCCACCGAACGGTCCAGGGCAATGGACACCAGCACGTCCGGGCCAACACCGGCGGCACGCAGGCGGTGGGCCAGGCGATTGGCACGGTGGTTCAGTTCTGCGTAGCTCAGCGCCTGGCCATTGCAGACCAGCGCGGTCGCGTCCGGGCGGGCCCGGGCCTGGGCTTCCAGCAAATGGTGTACACCCACATCCCGCGGGAACGCCTGGTGCGTGTCATTCCAGGTATGCACCAGTTGCTGCCACTGCGTATCGTCCAGCAACGGCAACTCGCCGACCCGGCCGTTGCAATCCTGGACCACCAGGTGCAGCAGACGGTGCCAGTGGCCGAGGAAACGCTCCAGGCCCGGCGCGTCAAACAGGTCGGTGGCATAAGTCAGGGACGCCTGGATACCGTCAGCCGATTCCTGGGTATCGAGGTTGAGGTCAAACTGCGACGTCTTGCTTTCCCACTCCAGCCCTTGTACTTGCAGGCCCGTCACGCTGCCGCCGCCGCGCTGGGTGTCGGTCTGGTGGTTGAACATTACCTGGAACAACGGGTTGTAGCTCAGGCTGCGCTCGGGCTGCAGCGCTTCCACCAGCTGCTCGAACGGCAAGTCCTGATGGGCCTGGGCCTCGACCGCGCGTTGGCGGGTTTGCTGCAGCAATTCACGGAAGGTCATCTGACCGTCGATATCGGCCTTAAGGATTTGCGTGTTGACGAAAAAGCCGATCAGGCGCTCGGTCTCCACTCGATTACGGTTGGCCACCGGCACGCCGATGCGGATGTCAGCCTGGCCGCTGTAGCGATGCAACAAGGCCTGGAACGACGCCAGCAACAGCATGAAGACGGTCACACCTTCACGCTGCGCCAAGGTCTTGAGGCCCGCCACCAGCGAGGCGTCCAGGGTCAGGTCCAGCCTTGCCCCACGGTAGCTCTGTACTGCTGGCCGTGGGCGGTCCATGGGCATTTCGAGTACCGGCTGCTCGCCACCGAGCATGCCTTTCCAATAACCCAACTGGCGCTCACGCTCGCCCGCCTCCATCCAGCTGCGCTGCCACAGCGCGTAGTCGGCGTACTGGATCGGCAAGGCCGGCAGTTGCAGGTCCTGGCCCTGCACATAGGCGGCGTACAGTTGCACCAGCTCGTCGACCATCACCTGCATCGACCAGCCATCGGAGACGATGTGATGCTGCACCAGCACCAGCACATGCTCCTGAGGCGCCAGGCGCAGCAGCTTGACCCGCAACAGCGGGCCTTGCTGCAAATCGAACGGCTGGGCGATCTCGGCTTCCACCAGCGCCTTGAGTTCGGATTCCTCGGCCTCGAGCAGGGCGATCTCCACCCGTACCTGATCGGCAATCACCTGCAGGGCGCTGTCGCCGTCCTCCTGCAAATGCGTGCGCAGGCTTTCATGGCGCATCACCAGGGTGTCAAAGCTGCGCTGCAACGCGGCCACGTCCAGGTGGCCGCTCAGGCGCAGGGCCCTTGGCACGTGATAAGCAGTGCTCTGCGGCTCCAACTGCCACAGGAACCACTGCCGTTCCTGGGCATAAGAGAGTCGAAGGGGCTCACCTTCCTGGCGCTTGAAAACCGGGGCAATCTCAAACAGGTTGATGCCTTGCTGCTTGAGCATTACCGCCAACGCTTTCTTTTGTTGCGCTGAAAGTGACCCTACCGACTCGATTAATGCTTGCACGCCACGCCCCTCAGGAAATCAATTTATCCAAATCTTCTGCTGATAGACGTTTGAGGGCCTCCAAGGATTTAGCCAATGCGTCCTGCACCGGCGAATTATTTGTCTGCTGGCCTGCCACATAGGCGCTGAAGTCGGCCAGGGTCGGGGTGGTGAAGATCGATTTGACGTCGAATTCGGCGTGCAACTGCTCACGCAGGCGCACCACCACCTGGGTTGCCAGCAGCGAGTGCCCGCCCAGCTCGAAGAAGTTGTCGTTCAAACCCACGCGCGGTACCTCCAGGACTTCGGCCCAGATCGCGGCGATCTGCTGCTCCAGCTCGCTCTGCGGCGCGACATACTCCCGCGCTTGCAAGCTGGCGTCCGCCTTGGGCAGCGCCTTGCGGTCGAGCTTGCCGTTAGGGCTCAGGGGCATCTGTTCCAGCAGCATCCACTGTGCCGGGACCATGTAGTTCGGCAGGTGTTGCGCCAGGTGGGCGCTGAGTACATCGCGCCAATCGTCGCCGGCGTCTTGCAGCACCAGGTAGCCCGCCAGGTATTTGCCGTCGACCGCCAGCACGGCAGTCTCGCGAACCCACTCGTGCTCCAGCAGGCGCGCTTCGATTTCCCCCAGTTCGATGCGCAGGCCGCGCAGCTTGACCTGATGGTCGATACGCCCCGCGTACTCGATCACGCCGTCTGCGCGGTAGCGCGCCAGGTCGCCGCTCCGGTACAGGCGCTCGCCCTGGATGAATGGATGGGCGACAAAACGTTCGGCGGTGAGTGCCGGACGGCGGTGATAACCACGCGCCAGGCCCATGCCACCCAGGTACAGCTCGCCGAGGACGCCAACCGGGGTCGGCTCGAAGTTACTGTCGAGGATGTAGCAGCCGAGGCTGGCAATCGGGCGGCCAATCGGCACCGCGTCGCGGCCTTCGTCCACGCAGGTCCAGTGGGTCACGTCGATGGCGGCTTCGGTCGGGCCATACAGGTTGTAGAGCCCGGCTTGCGGCAGCTTGGCGAAGACCTGTTGCTGGGCATCCACCGGCAAGGCCTCGCCGCTGCACACGATGCGCTGCAGGCTTTGGCAGGTCGACACCGTCGGATCCTGCAAGAACGCCTGCAACATCGATGGCACGAAGTGCAGCGTAGTGACCTGCTGTTGATTGATCAGGTTGATCAGCCTGGCCGGATCACGGTGATCACCGGGTGCGGCGACCACCAGGCGCGCACCGGTCATCAACGGCCAGAAGAACTCCCACACCGACACGTCGAAGCTGAACGGGGTCTTTTGCAGCACCGTGTCGCTGGCGTCCAGGCCATAGGCTTCCTGCATCCATTGCAGGCGGTTCAACAATGCCGAATGACGGTTGCCGGCACCTTTGGGCTGACCGGTGGAACCCGAGGTGTAGATCACGTAGGCGAGGTTTTCGCCGTCCAGGGCGATCCCTGGGTTGGCGTCGCTGTAGCCTTCGAAGGCCGACTCGCCCAGCACCAGGGTTTCCAGGCCCTGGGGAATCGGCAACTGCTCACGCAAATGCGCCTGGGTCAGCAGCAGTTTCACCCCACTGTCGTCCAGCATGTAGGCCAGGCGCTCACGCGGGTATTCCGGGTCCAGCGGCACATAGGCGCCACCGGCCTTGAGCACCGCGAGCAGGCCGACGACCATTTCGATGGAGCGCTCCACCGCCAGGCCCACCAGCACGTCCGGCCCCACGCCAGCCTCGATCAAGCGATAGGCCAGGCGGTTGGCGCGGCGGTTCAGTTCGGCATAGCTCAGGGACAGGTCGTTGAAGCGCAGCGCCGGCACATCCGGCTGTGCCAGCGCCTGGGCTTCGATCAAATGATGCACCCACTGCCCTTGCGGGTAGTCACGCGCCGTGGCGTTCCAGTCCTGTACCACCTGCTGACGTTCAGCCACATCGAGCATGGCCAGGTCACCCAGACGTTGCTGGCCGCTCTCAAGCATGGCTTGCAGCAGATTAAGCAGATGGCGGCCATAGGCTTGTACCGTGTGTGCGTCGAAATGCGCACGTGCAAAGCTGAACTGCACCGACAGCGTGTCACCCACGTCCACCAGCACCGTCAGCGGGAAGCTGGTTTGCTCGCGGGAATCCGGCAGGCCAAAACGGATACCGCTGCCGCCACTCTGCTTCAGGGCCTTAGACACCGGGTAGTTTTCGAACACCAGGATGTTATCGAACAAGGCTTCACCGCCCTGCCCGGCCCAACGCTGGATATCGTACAGCCCGGTATGTTCATGCTCGCGCAAGGCCAGGTTCTGCGCCTGCACCGCTTGCAACCAGTCAGCCACGGTTTGCTGGCCATCCACTGCGCAGATCACCGGTAAGGTATTGATGAACAGGCCGATCTGCTGCTCCACCCCCACGAGGTCTGCCGGGCGCCCGGCCACGGTGGCGCCGAACGACACCACGGCCTGCCCGCTATGGCGCTGCAACAGGACCAGCCACGCCGCCTGGACCAGGGTGTTGAGCGTGACCTTATTGCTACGCGCAAAGGCTTCAAGGCGCCCTGTCAGCGAGCGATCCAGGCTCAGTTGGTGCTCGCCATGCCCATTCGCCGCGCTGGGCTGGCTGCTGCCCAGGCGGGTCGGCGCTTGCAGTGCACTCAACTGCTCGCGCCAGAAGGTTTCGGTCGCACCGGCATCCCGCTGCTGTAACCAGCCGATGTAATCGCGATAACGACCCGCCGCTTCAGGCACCGCCACACCGGCGTAACGTTGCAGCACTTCGCCGAACAGGCGCGAATTGCTCCAACCGTCCATCAGGATGTGATGGTGCGTGTAGATCAGCTCATGGCACTGCTCGTCGGTGCGCACCAGCACCAGACGGACAAGGGGCGCCTTGGCCAGGTCAAAGCCCTGGCGACGCTGGGTTTCCTGCAGGTTTTGCAACGCCAGATCACGCTCCGGCATGGCGCGCCAATCGAGGTGTTCGATCGGCAACCGGGCCTCGCGATACACCACCTGGCACGGCCATTCCAGCTGGCCTTCCCAGAAGAAGCCGCTGCGCAGCACGTCGTGGGCTTGCACGGTGACATCCCAGGCCTGCTGGAACCGCGCCACATCCAGGCCCTCGACCGTCACGCGGATCTGGTTGATGTAGTCGCCGACGGCTTGTTCGTACAGGGTGTGGAACAGCATGCCCTGCTGCATGGGCGACAAGGTGTAGATGTCTTCAATCCCATCAGCCGCCAGCGGCAAGGATTCAAGCTGCTGCTGGTTCAGGCGGGACAAGGGGAAGTCCGACGCCGTCACGCCGTGGTTGCCAGGGGTGCAGCAATGTTCCACCAACGCCGTCAGTTCACGACTGAAGGCCTGGCTCAAGGCTTCGACCTGCGACGCCTCGAACATCAGCGGGCTGAAAGTCCAACCCAGGTGCAGTTCACCGCCGAACACTTGGCCGTTGAGTGTCAACCAGTTGCCCAGCGGCGCCTCCGGGCTCTGCTCGGCACCGGCGCTTTCTGCGGCCAGCGCGAACAAACCGTCCGGCTGGTCAAAGCTGCCGTCGATCTGGCCCAGGTAATTGAAGGTGATACGCGGCACCGGCAATGCGCTGAACGCCTGGCGCGTGGCCTCGTCGCCGAGGTAGCGCAGCGCGCCGAAGCCCAGGCCCTTGTCCGGCACGGCGCGCAGTTGCTCCTTGATCTGCTTGATAGAAGCGCCAAGGGATTCGGCCGGGGTCAGGCGCACCGGAAACAGGCTGGTGAACCAACCCAGGGTGCGGGTCAGGTCGATATCGTCGAACAGGTCTTCGCGGCCGTGGCCTTCCAGCTGGATCAAGCTGGAAGCCTGCCCCGTCCACTGGCAGATGACGCGCGCCAGGGCGGTCAGCAGTAGATCGTTGATCTGGGTGCGATAGGCCGCAGGCGCCTGTTGCAGTAATTGCCGGGTGTGCTCGGCGTCCAGCTGGCTGACCACTGTCTGCGCCAGGCGGACAGGACGCGCGCCTTGCGGATCACGGCATGGCAGATCGGTCGGCACGCCCTGGAGTTGTTGCAGCCAGAAGTGCTTCTGCGGCTGTACCGCTTCGCTGCGGGCATGGGCCTGCAAACGCTCGGCCCAGGCCTTGAACGACGAGGTCTTGGCCGGCAACGGCTGTTGGCGGTACAGGCGTTGCAGGTCCTCAAGGAACACCCGCCAGGACACGCCGTCCACCACCAGGTGGTGCATGACCAGCAGCAGGCGCTGGGAACCATCGGCCAGTTCGGCAAGGACCGCACGCAGTAAGGGCCCCTGTTGCAGGTCGAGGCTGCGCTGGGCTTTTTCGCACAGCACGGCCAGTTCGTCGGCATCCTTCACCGTGGCTTGCCACAGCACTTCAGGGGTGGCGACTGCATGCTCAGCCTGCCACCCTTCGGCGTGCTGGCTGAAGCTCAGGCGCAGCACATCGTGGTGTTGGACGATGGCGTGCAAAGCCGCTTGCAGTCGACCTGCCCGGACCGGCTCGCGTGGCACCAGCAGCAAGGACTGGTTCCAGTGGTGGCGGTCCGGCAGGTCCATCTCGAAGAACAACTGCTGGAACGGCAGCAACGGCGTCTCGCCCTGCACCGGGCCTTGGTCGATCACCTGCGCTGTCTGCAACTGCGCCACACGGGCGAGGCTGCGCACGGTCTGATGCTGGAACAGCGCCTTGGCGGTGAAATGGATACCGGCGGCCCGGGCGCGGCTGACCACTTGAATGGAGATGATCGAGTCACCGCCGCGCTCGAAGAAGTTGTCATTCAAACCCACCTGTTCGACGCCCAGCACCTCGGCCCAGATCGCCGCGATCTGCTGCTCCAGCAGACTTTGCGGAGCTTCGTAGTGGTGGGTGGCTTCGGGTTTGGGCAGCGCCTTGCGGTCGAGCTTGCCGTTAGGGCTCAGGGGCATCTGTTCCAGCAGCATCCACTGTGCCGGGACCATGTAGTCCGGCAGGTGTTGCGCCAGGTGGGCGCTGAGTACATCGCGCCAATCGTCGCCGGCGTCTTGCAGCACCAGGTAGCCCGCCAGGTATTTGCCGTCGACCGCCAGCACGGCAGTCTCGCGAACCCATTCGTGCTCCAGCAGGCGCGCTTCGATTTCCCCCAGTTCGATGCGCAGGCCGCGCAGCTTGACCTGATGGTCGATACGCCCCGCGTACTCGATCACGCCGTCTGCGCGGTAGCGCGCCAGGTCGCCGCTCCGGTACAGGCGCTCGCCCTGGATGAATGGATGGGCGACAAAACGTTCGGCGGTGAGTGCCGGACGGCGGTGATAACCACGCGCCAGGCCCACGCCGCCCAGGTACAGCTCGCCGAGGACGCCAACCGGGGTCGGCTCGAAGTTACTGTCGAGGATGTAGCAGCCGAGGTTGGCAATCGGGCGGCCAATCGGCACCGCATCGCGGCCTTCGTCCACGCAGGTCCAGTGGGTCACGTCGATAGCGGCTTCGGTCGGGCCATACAGGTTGTAGAGACCGGCCTGGGGCAGCTTGGCGAAGACCTGTTGCTGGGCATCCACCGGCAAGGCCTCGCCGCTGCACACGATGCGCTGCAGGCTTTGGCAGGTCGACACCGTCGGATCCTGCAAGAACGCCTGCAACATCGATGGCACGAAGTGCAGCGTAGTGACCTGCTGTTGATTGATCAGGTTGATCAGCCTGACCGGATCACGGTGATCACCGGGTGCGGCGACCACCAGGCGCGAACCGCTCATCAGCGGCCAGAAGAACTCCCACACTGACACGTCGAAGCTGAACGGGGTCTTTTGCAGCACCGTGTCGCTGCCGTCCAGGGCGTAAGCTTCCTGCATCCATTGCAGGCGGTTCAGCAATGCCGAATGACGGTTGCCGGCGCCTTTGGGCTGACCGGTGGAACCCGAGGTGTAGATCACGTAGGCGAGGTTTTCGCCGTCCAGGGCGATCCCTGGGTTGGCGTCGCTGTAGCCTTCGAAGGCCGACTCGCCCAGCACCAGGGTTTCCAGGCCCTGGGGAATCGGCAACTGCTCACGCAAATGCGCCTGGGTCAGCAGCAGTTTCACCCCACTGTCGTCCAGCATGTAGGCCAGGCGTTCGCGGGGGTATTCCGGGTCCAGCGGCACATAGGCGCCACCGGCCTTGAGCACCGCGAGCAGGCCGACGACCATTTCGATGGAACGCTCCACCGCCAGGCCCACCAGCACGTCCGGCCCTACGCCGGCTTCGATCAGGCGATGGGCCAGGCGGTTGGCGCGGCGGTTCAGTTCGGCATAGCTCAGGGACAGTTCGTTGAAGCGCAGCGCCGGCGCATCCGGCTGTGCCAGCGCCTGGGCTTCGATCAAATGATGCACCCACTGCCCTTGCGGGTAGTCGCGTTCGGTGGCGTTCCATTGAGAGAGCATTTGCTCGCGCTCAGCGGCGTTGAGTGTCGCCAGGTCGTGCAAGGGCAATGCAGGATTCGCCACGGCCGCCCGCAACAGGCTCAGCCAATGTTCGGCCATGCGCGCGACGGTGGCGGCGCCAAACAGGTCGGTGGCGTAGGTCAGGGACGCCCAGATCGCGTCGCCGCTTTCCTGGGTGTCCAGGCTCAGGTCGAACTGGGCGCTGTGGCTGTCCCATTCCAAATTGGCCACGCGCAGGCCCGGCAATTGCGGCGCGGCGGCTGGGGAATTGGCCTGGTGGTTGAACATCACCTGGAACAGCGGGTTATGGCTCAGGCTGCGCTCCGGTTGCAGCGCTTCGACCAGCTGCTCGAACGGCAAGTCCTGATGGGCCTGGGCTTCCAGCGCACGGCGCTTGGTCTGCTGCAGTAAGTGGGCGAAGCTCATCTGGCCATCGAGGTCAGCCTTGAGCACTTGTGTATTGACGAAGAAGCCGATCAGCGATTCGGTCTCGACGCGGTTGCGGTTGGCAATCGGCACGCCGACGCGAATATCCTGCTGGCCGCTGTAGCGGTACAGAAATGCCTGGAAGGAGGCCAGCAGCAACATGAACATCGTCACGCCTTCGCGCTGGGCCAGAGCCTTCAAACCGCTCACCAGTGCGGGCTCCAGTACGATCTCCCGGCGCGCGCCACGGTAGCTCTGTTGCGCCGGGCGCGGCTGGTCGAATGGCAGCTCCAGCACCGGCTGCGTGCCGCTGAGCAGTTCACGCCAGTAGTCCAGTTGACGGGCCTTCTCCCCCGCTTCCATCCATCTGCGTTGCCACAGTGCGTAGTCAGCGTACTGGATCGGCAAAGGTGCCAGCACGCAGTCCTGGCCCCGGCTGTAGGCGGCGTAGAGCTGCATCAGCTCCTGCACCATCACGCCCATCGACCAGCCATCGGAGACGATATGGTGCTGCACCAGCACCAGCACGTGCTCGTCTTCACCGAGGGTAAGCAGGCTGACTCGCAGTAGCGGGCCTTGCTGCAAGTCGAACGGACGGGCGATTTCGGCTTCGACGCGGGCCTTGAGCCGGGCTTCGTCGACCGAGCTTTCAGCGATCTCGATTACGCCGTGAGCCAGCACTTCCTGGGAGCGCTGCTCATCATCCAGGTGCAGGCGCGTGCGCAGGCTTTCATGGCGCGCCGCGAGGGTGTCGAAGCTCTTTTGCAGGGCAACCTTGTCCAGGCGCCCGCTCAGGCGCAGGGCGCCCGGCACGTGATAGGCGGCACTGTCCGGGTCCAGTTGCCAGAGAAACCACTGGCGCTCCTGGGCGTAGGACAACGGCAGCATCTGGCCGTCCTCGCGGATCGAGGCAATCGGCAGCTGGGCGAAGCTCATGCCCCGGCTTTGCAGGCGCTGGTAAAACTGCTGGCGCTGTTCCAGAGGCAGACGAAGAAAGCGCGAAACCAGATCGATATTAGGGTTGGAAAGCATGGGTCAAATCGCCTCTAGTTCGCTCAAAAAGTCACGAAGGTCATCAAAATCTTCCGCAGTGCCTGCGCGGAAGGTGGCAGCGGCCTGGACATAGGCGCGCAGCGTTTCGGTCTGGAACACTTCCACCAACGGCACTTCCAGGCCCAGTTCGGCCTGGACCCGCGTGGTGATCTGGATCGCCAGCAACGAGTGGCCGCCGACTTCGAAGAAGTTGTCGTTCAGGCCCACTTGCGGCAGGCGCAATACCTCGGCCCAGATCGCGGCAATCTTCTGTTCAAGCTCGGTTTCAGGGGCCACATAGGCCTGTTGCAGCAGGCTGGCGTCCGGTTGCGGCAGACCCTTGCGGTCGAGCTTGCCGTTGGGGGTCAGCGGCATTTGCGCGAGGAACATGAAGTACGTCGGCACCATGTAATCCGGCAGGCGGGTTTTCAGGGCACGGCGCAGGTGGTCGCGCAACTCGGCTTCGTTGACCTGGCTCGCATCCGCCGGCACCACGTAGGCCACCAGTTGCTTGCCGGTCGGGCCTTCCTGGGCCACCACCACGGTTTCACCGACGTTGTCCTGCTCGCGCAAGCGCGCTTCGATCTCACCCAGTTCGATACGGAAGCCACGGATTTTCACCTGATGGTCGACGCGACCGAGGTAATCCACCACGCCATCCGGGCGGCCACGGGTCAGGTCGCCGCTGCGATACACGCGGCTGCCCGGTTTACCGAACGGGTCCGGCACGAAGCGTTCGGCGGTCAGTGCCGGGCGTTCCAGGTAACCGCGGGCCACGCCCTCGCCGCCCAAGTACAACTCGCCGGCGACGCCGATGGGTTGCAGGTTGAGTTGCGCGTCCAGCACGTAGCCGCTGCGGTTGCCCAACAACGTACCGATTGGCGCGTAGACGGCACCGCAGGGATCGCCTCGACGGGCTTTCCACAGCAGCGGCGTGACCACGGTTTCGGTCGGGCCGTAGCCGTTGAACAGGTAGGTCGGCTTGAGCGCGCGCCAGGCCAGGTCGTAGCTGGCTTGCGCCACCGCATCGCCGCCAAAGCAGTACACCCGCACGTTCGGCGGGTTGCCGTCACGCTCGGCATGCTCGGCCAGCTGTTGCAGGTACACCGGAGGGAACACCGCCATGGTCACGTTGTGACGGTGCATCTGTTCGTAGGTGTACTCGGGCAGCCACAGGCTGTCGTCACGGATCAGCACACTGGCGCCATTGATCAGCGGGTGCATCCAGCCTTCGTGGGCGCCGTCGAAGGCGAACGACATGAAGTGCAGTTCGCAATCGGCCGGCGACGTTTCATAGCGCTCGCCGGTGGCGATGATGTGCGCCACCAACGGGCCGTGAGAGACGGCCACGCCCTTGGGCAGGCCGGTGGAGCCCGAGGTGTAGATCACGTAGGCGAGGTTGTCGCCGTCCAGTTTTACATCCGGCGCAGTGTCGCCGTAATCGGCCCATTGCTCGGTGCGATCAATCGCCAGGCTGTCCAGGCCTTCGGGGATCGGCAGTTGCTGCAAGGCACTGGTGTGGGTCAGCAGCAACTGCGCGCGGCTGTCCTGCATCATGTACAGCAGGCGATCACGCGGGTACTCGATATCCAGAGGCACATACACGCCACCGGCCTTCATCACCGCCAGGAACGCCACCATGCTCTCGGCGCTGCGCGGCATGGCGATCGCCACACGCACTTCCGGGCCGACGCCACGGGCGATCAGGGCATGGGCCAGGCGGTTGGCCTGGCGGTCCAGCTCGCCGTAGCTGAGGGTTTGCGCGTCGAATTTAACGGCCACAGCATGCGGGTTTTCCCGGGCACGGTCGGCGACCCGCTCGTGCACCAGGCGCTCGGCCGAGAAGCCCGCATCGGTCTGGTTCCACAGCTGCTGGATGTGTCGTTGCTCATCCTGGCCCAGCAGGTTGAGTTGGCTGATGGGTTGCTGTTGGTCGGCAACCATCGCCTGCAACAGGTTTTGCCAGTGGCCGGCCATGCGCTCAATAGTGGCTGGGGCAAACAGATCGGTGGCGTAGCCCAGGGATGCACGCAGGGTCGCCTGGCTTTCCTCCACATCCAGTGCCAGGTCGAACTGGGCCACGCCTTCATCCCAGCTCAGCACCTCGACGTCCAATTCGGTGAGGCGCTGCAGGTGATTGGCGGCCGAGGTCACGCGATGGTTGAACATCACCTGGAACAGTGGGCTCAGGCTCATGCTGCGCTCGGGCTGCAACGCTTCTACCAGTTGCTCGAACGGCAGGTCCTGGTGGGCCTGGGCTTCCAGGGAACGTTGGCGTACCTGTTGCAGCAGTTGCACAACGCTCATCTGCCCATGGATATCGGCCTTGAGCACCTGGGTATTGACGAAGAAACCGATCAGCCCCTCGGTTTCCAGGCGATTGCGGTTGGCAATCGGCACCCCGATGCGCACGTCTTCCTGGCCGCTGTAGCGGTGCAGCAACGCCTGGTAGGACGCCAGCAGTACCATCGGCAACGTCACTCCCGCGCCCTGCGCCAGGCGCCGCAAACCGGCCAGGAGCTGCGGTTGCAACTCGATACCCAGGCGTGCGCCACGATGGCTTTGCAGGGCCGGGCGCAGGTAGTCGAACGGCAATTCCAGCACCGGCTGCACGCCACCCAACTGTTCACGCCAGTAGGCCAGTTGACGGGCCTTCTCTCCCGCCTCCATCCATTGGCGCTGCCACACGGCATAGTCGGCGTACTGGATCGGCAAGGCCGGCAGGGCTGGCGTCTGCCCGTGGCTGAAGGCGGCGTACAGTTGCACCAGCTCCTCGACCATCAGTTGCATCGACCAGCCATCGGAGACGATGTGGTGCTGCACCAGCACCAGCACATGCTCATCCTCGGCCAGGCGCAGCAGCTGGGCGCGCAGCAACGGCCCGCGCAGCAGGTCGAATGGCTGCGCAACGATGTCAGCCACCCGTGCCTTGAGGCCGGCTTCATCGGTGTCGACCAGATCGATTTCAATCAGGCCCGAGTCTTCAATCACTTGGACCGTACCGGCGGCGTCCTGGCGCACATGGGTGCGCAGGCTTTCATGGCGTGCCAGCAAGGTGTCGAAGCTGCGCTGCAGCGCCGCCAGGTCCAACGGGCCTGTCAAACGCAGGGCGCTGGGGATGTGGTACGCGGCGCTTTGCGGGTCGAGTTGCCACAGGAACCATTGGCGTTCCTGGGCATACGACAGCGGCAACGGCTGGCTGCGATCGGCCTTGAGCAGCGCCGGCGCGACCACGCCCTCCTCGCCCAGGGCCACCACGAAGTCACCCAGCAACGGGTGTTCAAACAGGGTCTTGAGCGCCACTTCAAGCGCCAGTGCCTGGCGTACCCGCGACACCACCCGCGTGGCCAGCAGCGAATGCCCGCCCAGCTCGAAGAAGTGGTCGTCGAGGCCGACCTGGGGTACGCCCAGCACCTCGGACCAGATCGCCGCGACCTGTTGTTCGCGCGGGGTGACGGCGGCCACATGGCTTTTCAGCAACAGGCGGGTATCGACCTTGGGCAAGGCCTTGCGGTCGAGCTTGCCGTTGGGGGTCAAGGGCAGGCTATCGAGGAACATCAGGTGCGCCGGCACCATGTAGTCCGGCAGACGCTCACGCAAGGCCGCTGTGTAGGCTTGCGCCGGCTGTGCCGCAGACGTCACCAGGTAGGCGATCAAGCGGTCGTTGTCGGCCAGCACCACGGCTTCGCGAACGCCTTCATGCTCGCGCAGGCAGGCTTCGATTTCGCCCAGCTCGATACGGAAACCGCGCACCTTGACCTGATGGTCGACCCGGCCGATGTACTCCACCACGCCGTCGGCACGGTAGCGTGCCAAGTCGCCGCTGCGGTACAGGCGCTCGCCCGGCGCGCCGTAAGGGTTGGGCACGAAACGTTCGGCGGTGAGGGCTGGACGCGCATGGTAGCCGCGCGCCAGGCCGACGCCGCCGATCAGCAGTTCACCGGCCGCGCCCAACGGGCATGGGCTGAGCCCGGCATTGAGGATGAACAACGCGGTGTTGGCGATCGGTCGCCCGACCAAAGGTTGCGCCTCCAGCAGACGATGAGCCGCCGACCAAATGGTGGTTTCGGTGGGACCATAGAGGTTCCACACCGGGCCTTGCAGGTCGAGCATGCGCTGGGCCAGGTCGGCTGGCAGCGCTTCGCCGCCACACAGGCACTTGATGCCGCGCAGCAGGTCGGCACGCGGGCTTTCCAGCAGCATGCGCCAGGTGGACGGCGTGGCTTGCAGCACGCTGGCGGATTGGGCGACGACCAGGTCGATTATCGCCTCCGGGTCGAGCGCCAGTTCCTGGCCGCTCAGCAGCACCGTGGCGCCAACTGTCAGCGGCACGTACAGCTCCAGGGCAAAGATGTCGAACGAGAATGTCGTCAGCGACAGCACCCGCGCCTGCGCGCCGATGTCCAGGGTGCCGGCCATGCCGCAGGTAAAGCTGCACAGCGCCTGGTGCGGCACCATCACGCCCTTGGGCTTGCCGGTGGAGCCGGAGGTGTAGATCACATAGGCCAGGTGTTGTGGCGTGACGCTGACCTGCGGATTGCGTTCGTCACCGCCGGTGTCCTCGACCAAAAGCACCTGCAGGCCTTGCGGTTGCACCAGGCGCCCGATCAGCGGCGACTGAGTCAACAGCACCTGGGCGCGGCTGTCTTCGAGCATGAACGCCAGGCGATCCGCCGGGAATTGCGGGTCCAGCGGCACGTAGGCGCCACCGGCCTTGAGGGTCGCAAGCAGGCCGACCACCATGTGCAGGGAACGCTCCACATGCACCGCCACCCGCACGTCCGGGCCGACGCCCGCCGCGATCAGGCGATGGGCCAGGCGGTTGGCGCGGCGATTGAGTTCGCTGTAGCTCACGACCTCGCCGTTGAAGTGCAGCGCGATGGCGTGCGGCTGTACCAGGGCTTGCGCTTCGAACAACTGGTGAACACAGCACTCGCGCGGGTAATCGACGGTCGTGTGGTTCCAGTCTTCGACCATCTGCTGCCATTGCGTCGTGCTGAGCATCGCCAGCTCGTCCAGGGCCTGGGAGGCATCGTTGACCACTGCGCGCAGCAGGTTCTGCCAGTGCACGGCCAGGCGCTCCAGGGTGGCGGCGTCGAACAGGTCGGTGGCGTAGGTCAGGGATGCCCAAAGGCCGTCGACGGACTCCTCGGTTTCCAGGTTGAGGTCGAACTGGGTCGTGTGACCGGCCCAATCCACCGGCTGCAGATCCAGGCCAGGCAGTTGCACCGGACCGGCGCGCAGGTTGTCCTGGTGATTGAACATCACCTGGAACAACGGGTTATGGCTGAGGCTGCGTTCCGGTTGCAGCGCTTCCACCAGTTGTTCGAACGGCAAGTCCTGATGGGCCTGGGCCTCCAGGGCACGCTGCTTGACCTGGGCCAGCAACTGCTCGAAGGGCATCTGCCCGTGCAGGTCGGCCTGGAGCACCTGGGTGTTGACGAAGAAGCCAACCAGACGCTCGGTTTCCAGGCGATTACGGTTGGCGATCGGCACCCCGACACGGATCTCGGCCTGGCCGCTGTAGCGGTGTAGCAAAGTCAGGAACGACGCCAGCAGGAGCATGAACAAAGTCACGTCCTGGCGCTGGGCGAGCGCCTTGAGTTCGGCCACCAGGGCGTTGTCCAGGTGTACCCGCCGACGCGCACCCCGATGGCTTTGCACCGCCGGGCGCGGGTGGTCCAGGGGCAGTTCCAGCACCGCGTGTTCGGTGCCCAGGCGTGCACGCCAGTAATCGAGTTGGCGTTGTTTCTCCCCGGCCGCCATCCAATCGCGTTGCCACACGGCATAGTCGGCGTACTGGATCGGTAATGCCGGCAACGGCGCCTGGCCTTGATACAGCGCCAGCAACTCATCGACCATCACTTGCATCGACCAGCCGTCGGAGATGATGTGGTGCTGGGTGATCACCAGCACATGGTGCGCGGCCGTGATCTCCAGCAGCATGACGCGCATCAGCGGGCCGTTGAGCAGGTCGAACGGGCGTTGGATTTCTTGCGCGACCGCCTGCTCGATGGCCGAGTCATGCACCTGCTGGCGTTGGATCAGCATCGTCAGGCTTGGCTGGATGACCTGCCAGGTGTGCTCAGCCTCTTCCACGAAGGTGGTCCGCAATGGTTCATGGCGTTGCACCAGGGCCTGGAACGCGTGCTCCAGTGCCGGGATATCCAGCTCACCGCGCAGGTGCAATGCGGTGGGTACGTGATAGGCGGCGCTGCCGGGGTCCAGTTGCCAAAGGAACCATTGGCGTTCCTGGGCGAAGGACAGTACCAGTGGCCGATCACGCCCCACCGCCACCATCGGCCTTGCAGTGCCGGCCTGCACACCTGCGCAGGCCGCCGCGAACGCTTCCAGCGTCGGTTGCTCGAACAACGCTCGCAACGGCACTTCCAGCTGGAGGTCGTGACGCACGCGGGAGATCACCTGAGTGGCCAGCAACGAATGCCCGCCGCGCTCGAAGAAATGGTCATCGAGCCCCACCTGCTCGACGTGCAATACCGCTTGCCAGATCGCCGCCAACTGCATGTGCAGCGGGCTTTGCGGAGCGCGGTAGGCCTGCCGCGCCTGGCTCAGGTCCGGCAGCGGCAGCGCGCGGCGGTCAAGCTTGCCGTTGTTGTTCAACGGCAAGGCATCGAGCACCAGCCAATGACCCGGCACCATGTAGTCCGGCAAGGACTCGCGCAAGGCCGCCGCCAGCGCCTGGGTATCCAGTGGCTGGCCGTGGGCCGCGACCACGTACGCCACCAACTGCGTGCCGGTGGCGCTCGGCTGCGCAACGACGGCAGCTTCGCGCACCCCCGGCAGGGCTTGCAGGCTGGCCTCGATTTCGCCCATTTCGATACGGAACCCGCGGATCTTCACCTGATGGTCGATACGCCCCACGTACTCCAGGGCGCCCGCCTCGTTGTAACGGGCCAGGTCGCCACTGCGGTAGAGCCGCGCACCGGGCACCGCCGAAAACGGGTCCGGGAGGAAGCGCTCGGCGGTCAACGCCGGGCGGTCGAAGTAACGCTGGGCCAGGCCGAACTCGGCGCCGATGCACAGTTCGCCAACGCCCTCGGTGGCTAACAGCTCGAAGCCGCTGTCGAGTACGTACAGCGAGCGGCCAGCGATCGCCCGGCCAATCGGCACGCCGAACGCATCACTGGCATCCGCCAGTTGGCAGTCATGCACGCTGGACACCACGGTGGCCTCGGTCGGCCCGTAGGTGTTGACCAGGCGCACGCCGCCCAGGCCGGCTGCGTGCCAGGCGCGCAGCCCTTCCACCGACATGGCCTCGCCGCCCACATGCACCTGGCGCAGGTTGCCCAGGGCGCGACCATCGGCCGCGCACTCCTTGGCCAGCAGGTACCAGTAGGCCGCCGGCAAGTCAGCCAGGGTCACGCCCTGCTCGACAATTTCCCGCGCCAATTGGCCGGCATCCCACAGTTCATCGCCACGCATGATCAATGCGGCGCCTACACACAGCGGCGGGTAGCACTGCTCGACAAAGCCGTCGAAACTGAAGGTCGCGAACTGCAGCACGCGGTCCTCTGCACACAGTTGGCTGTAGACCTCGGCGCTGTCGCAGAATTGGCCGAGGGCCGCATGGTCGATGGCCACGCCCTTGGGTTGGCCGGTGGAACCCGAGGTGTAGATCACGTACGCCAGATCGGCAGCCGCAGCGTGGGTGAGTGGGTTGCTGGCAGGGTAGCCGGCCAGCTCTGTACCGGAGGCGGTGAAGTCCAGGCGGGCCAGCCCTTGCGGCAGCGGCAGGTCGGCCAGTAACCCGGTTTCGCTGAGCAACAGGTCCAGGCGGCTGTCCGCCAGCATGTAGGCCAGGCGGTCGGCGGGATAGTTCGGGTCCAGGGGCACATAGGCCGCGCCGCTTTTGAGCACGGCGAGCAGGCTGACGATCAGTTGCGGGCCGCGTCGCGACGCCAGGCCCACGCGCTGGCCCGGGCCCACGCCCAGCGCCAGCAGACGATGGGCAAGCCGATTGGCACGGTCATTGAGCTGGGCATAGCTCAAGCGTGCTTCGCCAGCCTGTACTGCCAGCGCATGCGGTGTGGCAGCGGCCTGGGCCGCGATGCGTTGGTGCACGCGCGACTGGCGTTGGGCCGCGCCCGGTGATTGGCTGAGGGCAAGCACGTCGCATTGTGCGGTGGCGTCAAGCAATTGCAGGTTGCCAAGCGGCGCCTGGGCATCGGTGAGCAACTGCACCAGCAGGTGGTGCAGGTTGGCGCTCAAGCGGGCGACCTGTTCAGCGCTGAAGCGGGCCCGGTCGTAACTGAACTCCAGACGCAGGCTGGCCCCCAACTCAATGCCCAGGGTCAGCGGGTAATGGGTGCGTTCATGGTTGTGCATACGGCCAAACGTCAGGCCCGCGGGCGCGCCCTGCTTCAGGGCCTCGGCCACCGGGAAGTTTTCGAACACCAGCAAGGTGTCGAACAATGCGCCCTGCTGGCCGGCCCACCCCTGGATGTCGTACAGCGGCACATGCTCATGGTCGCGCAGGCCGAGATTCAGGGCTTGCAACTCGCTGAGCCATTGGGCCGCCGGTTGGGCTGGGGAAGGCGTACTGACGATGGGCAACGTGTTGATAAACAGGCCCAGTTGCTGCTCGATCCCCGGCAGCGGTGCCGAACGCCCGGCGACGGTGGCGCCGAAGGCCACGCAATCCTGACCGGTGTAGCGCTGCAGCAACAGGCTCCACGCCCCTTGCAGCACGGTATTGAGGGTGATTTTCTGGCGACGGGCGAACTCGCCGAGAGCCTGTGTGAACTCGCCCTCGAGGATCAATTGATGCTCAGCCGTGCCCATGCCATCGCCCGGCGCGCGCAGCGCTTGCGCGAGCAAGGTAGGTGTTTGCAACGGCGCCAGGGCGGCTTTCCAGAACGTCTCACCCGAGGCTTGCTGTTGCAGCCAGCCCAGGTAATCGCGGAACTGCCCCAGCGGCGCGGGCAAGGCCTGGCCGGCATAGTGGGCGATGACTTCACCCAGCAACTGGGCGTTACTCCAGCCGTCCATGAGGATGTGGTGGCTGGTGAAGATCAGGTGCCAGGCGTTACCCGCACCCCGCACCAGCATCAGGCGAAACAGCGGCGCAGCATTGAGCGCGAAGCCCTTCTCGCGTTCAGCCTCGGCAAGCGCATCGAAGTCGGCATCGATGTCTTCGATCACGTGCAACTGCACGTCGACCTGACGCTGGATCACTTGATGCGCACTGTCCAGGCCCAGCCAGTGGAAGCTGCTGCGCAGGATGTCATGGCGGTCCAGTGCAGCCTGCCAGGCGCGGCCGAAAGCCAACAGGTCGAGGCCGTCGATATCCAGGCGCAACTGGTTGATGTACGCCTGGGCTTCTGGTTCGTAGAGGGTATGGAACAACATGCCCTGCTGCATCGGCGACAGCGGATAAAGATCGGCAATCGCCGGCCCCGCCACGGGCAACGCATCCAGTTGCTGTTGGGTCAAGCGGGCCAGCGGGAAGTCCGAAGGGGTAACCTGCCCTGGCGGGGTGGCTCGGCAATGCTCAATCAAGGCCTTGAGCTCTGCCGCGTAGTCATCCGCCAACTGCTGCACCGTCGACGCCTCGAACATCTCGCGGCTGAACCCCCATTGCAGCGCCAGTTCACCGCCGTACACCTGCCCTTCGACCGTCAGCCAGTTGGCCAGCGGAGCCTCGGCATCCTGAGCCTGACCGCTGCCCTGGGGGGCCGGAACAAACAGCGCGGACTCGTTGAACTGACGGTCGAACTGGCCCAGGTAGTTGAAGGTGATGCGTGGCGCGGCCAGGTTCGCCAAGGCTTCGCGGGCCGCAGGCGGGCCGAGGTAGCGCAGCAGGCCATAGCCGATACCTTTGGCGGGCACGGCGCGCAGTTGCTCCTTGACCGACTTGATCGCGGCCGACAGCTCGCCGTCGGCGTGCAGGCGCACCGGGAACAGGCTGGTGAACCAGCCCACGGTGCGGGTCAGGTCGACGCTGTCGAACAGGTCTTCGCGGCCATGGCCTTCCAGTTGGATCAGTGCGGCGTTCTGGCCGCTCCAGCGGCTGACCACGCGCGCCAGGGCCGTGAGCAACAGGTCGTTGACCTGGGTGCGGTAGGCCGCCGGTGCGTCCTGGAGCAGTTGACGGGTGTGTTCGGCATCAAGGCGGATTTCGAGCTTGCTGCCCAAGCGGTTTTGCAGGCCGCCCTGGGGGTTGTCGCACGGCAAGTCCGTGTCCATCGACTGTGCCTGCCAGTACGCCAACTGGTGGTCCAGCGTGCGGGCATGGGCTTGCAACTGTTCGGCCCACAGCTGATAGGCGCTGGTTTTGGCCGGCAACGATGCCTTGTGGTAAGCCTGTTGCAGGTCTTCCAGGACGATGCGCCAGGACACGCCATCGACCACCAGGTGATGGATCACCAGCAGCAGGCGCTGGCTGCCATCGGCCATGCTCACCAACGCGGCACGCAGCAGCGGGCCTTGCTCGAGGTCGAGGCTGCGCTGGGCCTCATCGCACAGCGCCGCCAGCTCATCGTCGCTGCTGGCGTGGGTTTGCCACAGGCCCGGCTCGGTGACTGGCGCGGCATAGGCTTGCTGCCAAGCGTCGGCCCGCTGCACAAAACGCAGGCGCAAGGCGTCGTGATGGTTGATCACCTGGGTCAGGGCGGCTTCCAGGCGTGCCGGTTCCAACAGCTCGCGCGGGGTCAACAGCAACGATTGGTTCCAGTGCTGACGCGCGGGGACCGCCTGGGCGAAAAAGCCTTGCTGCACCGGCGTCAGGATCACCTCGCCGCTGGCGGGGCCTTGGTCGATAACGCTGGCTTGCTCGAAGCTTGCCACCAACGCCAGGCTGCGCACGCTCTGGTACTGGAACAGGTCGCGCGGGCTGAGGCGAATCCCCGCCTGGCGCGCGCGGCTGACCACCTGGATGGAGATGATCGAGTCGCCGCCCAGCTCGAAAAAGTTGTCGTCCAGGCCGACCTGCTCGACGCCGAGCACATCGCGCCAGATCGCCGCCAGGGCTTTTTGCAGGGTATTTTCCGCAGCGACATACGCCTGTTGCGGCGCCGTATCGGGCACTGGCAGAGCTTTGCGGTCGAGCTTGCCGTTGGCGGTCACCGGCAACTTGGCCAGGTGCACCATATGGGTCGGCACCATGTATTCCGGCAGACTGCTGAGCAGCCAGGCCTTGAGGTCGGTGGGCGCCTCGCCCTCCAGCACCAGATAGGCCACCAATTGCTTGCCGCCGTGTACCAGCACCACCGCCTCACGCACGCCTGGGTGCTGCATCAACCGCGTCTCGATTTCGCCCAGTTCTATGCGCAGCCCGCGCAGCTTGACCTGGTGGTCGAGGCGGCCAAGGTAGTCGATCACACCGTCGTCACGCTGGCGCACGCGGTCGCCGGTGCGGTACAGGCGCGCGCCGTCACCGAAGGGGCTGGGTACAAAACGTTCGGCGGTCAGCGCCGGACGGCGATGATAACTGCGCGCCAGGCCGGTGCCGCCCAGGTACAGCTCGCCGGACACGCCGGCAGGCACCGGGTTGAGCTGCGCATCGAGCACGTAGGTGCCGAGGTTGGCAATCGGACGGCCAATCGGCACGCTGTCACGGCCTTCATCGATGCAAGTCCAGTGGGTCACGTCGATGGCAGCTTCCGTCGGGCCGTAGAGGTTGAACAAACCGGCCTGGGGCAGCTTGGCGAACACTTGTAATTGCGCGTCCAGGGGCAAGGCTTCGCCGCTGCACACGATGCGCTTGAGGCTTACGCAGGCCTGCACGCCCGGCTCATGGATAAACGCCTGGAGCATCGACGGCACGAAGTGCAAGGTGGTGATCGCGTGCTCGCCGATGGTCGCGATCAGCCGCGCCGGCTCGCGGTGTTCGCCAGGGGCTGCAACCACCAGGCGGGCGCCGGTCATCAGCGGCCAGAAGAACTCCCACACCGACACGTCAAAGCTGAACGGGGTTTTCTGCAGCACCGCGTCACTGGCATCGAGGCCGTAGGCCTGCTGCATCCAGCACAGGCGATTGACCAGTGCGCGATGGCTGTTGCCGGCGCCCTTGGGCTTGCCGGTGGAGCCGGAGGTGTAGATCACATAGGCGAGGTTCAGCGCATGGATGTCGACCACGGGCGCTGCAACGCTGTAACCGTCGAGCCAGCCTGGCGCCTGGTCGAGGAGCATCACCCGAATGCCTTCGACAGGCAGCAGCGGCAGCAGGCTGTGCTGGCTGAGCAGCAGCTGGATGCCGCTGTCTTCGATCATGTAGGCCAGGCGTTCCTGGGGGTATTCGGGGTCGAGCGGGACATAGGCGCCGCCGGCCTTGAGAATGGCCAGCAGGCCGATGACCATTTCCACCGAACGTTCGACGCAGATCCCCACCAACGCATCGGGACCAACACCCTGTTCGCGCAAGGCATGGGCCAACTGGTTGGCACGGGCGTCGAGCTGGGCGTAGGTCAGCGTGACAGCACCGAACAGCAACGCCGGCGCATCAGGCGTGGCCCGGACCTGGTCTTCGATCAACTGATGTATGCCGCGCTCGGTCGGATACGCCTGCGCGGTCTGGTTCCAGGCGTTGACCACTGTGTGCAGGTCTTCGGCGGCCAGCATCGGCAACTCGCCGATGCGCTGTTCGCCATCGGCGACCATGGCCTGCAACAGGCTGATCCAGTGGCGTGCCATTCGCGCGATGGACGGCGCGTCGAACACGTCATTGGCGTAGGTCAGCGCGGCGTGCAGGGTGCCGGATTTTTCATAGGTGTCGAGCGTCAGGTCGAACTGGGTAGTGCGGCCTTGCCATTCCACCAGGGCCAGTTCCAGGCCGGAGGCGGTGCTGACCGATGCTATATCGGCCACCACCGGCTGATGGTTGTACATCACCTGGAACAGCGGCGTATGGCTGAGGCTGCGCTCGACTTTGAGGGCTTCCACCAGGCGCTCGAACGGCAATTCCTGATGAGCCTGGGCGCCGAGGGCGTGCTCCCGGATGCCCTGCAGCAACTCGCCAACGCGGGTTTGCCCGGTCAGTTCGGTGCGCAGTACCTGGGTGTTGACGAAGAACCCGATCAACCCTTCGACTTCACTGCGGTTACGGTTGGCAATCGGTACGCCGACGCGGATATCGCCCTGGCCGGTGTAGCGATGCAGCAACACATTGAAGGCGCCGAGCAGCAGCATGAACAGGGTGACGTTGTGCTGTTGCGCGCAGGTGCGCAACTGCGCGGCCAGCACCGGGTCAATCGCAAAGTTGTGGCGGGTGCCCTGATAGCTGGGCATGGCTGGGCGCGGGCGGTCCGTTGGCAGTTCCAGCACCGGGTGCTCATCCCCCAGGCGCGCCTGCCAGTATTCCAATTGACGGGCCTGCTCCCCCGCTTCCAGCCAGCGGCGCTGCCACAAGGCGTAGTCGCTGTACTGGATCGGCAGCGCCGGCAATTGCGCCGCTTCGTTGCGCTCGTGGGCATCGTAAAAACGGATGAACTCGTCGATCAGCACGTTCATCGACCAGCCATCGGAGACGATATGGTGCAGGGTCAGCAGCAGCACGTGCTCCTGGGCATCGAGCTTGAGCAGTTGCACGCGCAGCAGCGGGCCGTGCTCCAGGTCGAACGGCAACAACGATTGGCGGGTGGCCGCGTCGTTGACGGCGTGCTCGCGTTCGGCCGGGGCCAACCTCGTTAGATCGAGCTGGTCAATGGCCAACGACGGCGCTACGGCGACCTGCATCAAGCGTTCATCGGCCTGGCGCTGGAACACCGTGCGCAGGGTTTCGTGCCGAGCCACCAGGCTGGCGAACGCCTGCTCCATGGCGCCAAGGTTCAGCGCGCCTTTGAGCCGCACGGCGCCCGGCAGATTGTAGGCGCCGCTGCTCGGGTCCAGTTGCCACAGAAACCACATGCGCTGTTGCGCGTAGGACAGCGCCTGGCGGTCCTCCGCCTCCACGCCGGCCGGAATCGGAAACCGCGAAAAATCCACCCCTTCTTTCTGCAATGCCTGCAGGAACAGCTGGCGTTTTTCCAGGGGCAACCCGATAAACCGGCGAGCAAGTTTCAAGGAGTCTTCAGCATTCATTTGTTGGAGTCCGGAGCAATAGGCAGGAAGCACAAAGGCACGTCGTCCCTATAAAACGAACCGGAGAGGGAAAAATTAGCGGGGGATGGGCGGCGTAGAGCGAGCTGTCATCAGGGGTTACATCAATCCCCGGGAAAGACACACAAACCCCAGCTAGCATTGACGAACACCGCTTTTTGCAACTACATTTAGTTACACGCAGGGAACGCCGGGTCCAAAAATGAAAAGCTGCTCGCCAAATTGCTCAACGAGCAGATGGCATTTACCTGGCCAGAGCTCGTCACGCTGCTGCGTCGTCTTGGCTACACACAGATTGAGGGGGCTGGAAGCGGCGTCAAGTTCGACATCGGCGATCCGAGCACAATGATCACCTTGCACAAGCCTCATCCCGGCAACGAACTAAAACACTACATTCGGCGCCAGATCATCGAACAATTGAAATCAGGAGAACTGATTCAGTGAACAACCAACTGAAACACAATGGCTACATCGGCTCTATCGAAGCCAGCCTCGAAGACAACTGCCTGTTCGGCAAGATCCTGTTCATCAAGGCACTGGTGAGCTACGAAGGCAAAACCGTCGCCGAACTGGACGCTGCATTTCGCGAAGCTGTGGACGACTACCTCACTACCTGCCAGGCCCTTGGGCAAACACCGGAGAAGCCGTGCAAAGGCTCTTTTAACGTGCGGGTCGGCCACGACCTTCATCTTGCCGCCGCCCTTGAAGCGACACGTAAAAAGGTGACCCTGAACGACCTGACGCGCCAGGCGCTGAACGAATTCCTGCAACATCACCGAGCGGACTCCTGACCCGTGATTGGCTGACGTTTCGACGTTTCATTGTGGGTTGTGACGCTCAACCCAACCGCCGATAGCCCAGTACCGCTGACCCCATCACCACCGCCCCCGCCGCCAGCGCCACCCAGAATCCGCTGGCGGCACCAAAATGGTCGATCATCCAGCCGGAGCTGGCGGCACCGATGGCCACGCCGATGCTCAGGCCGGTGATCAGCCAGGTCATACCCTCGGTCAGGCGGCTCGCGGGCACGATCTTTTCCACGAGTGCCATGGACACGATCAGGGTGGGGGCAAAGAACAGTCCGGAAATGAAGATGGCCACCGCCAGGCCCGGAATGTGGGTGACCAGCAGCAACGGCAAGGTGGTCAGCGCCGTGGCCACGCCGCAGAACAGGAACTGCCGGGGTAACGGCGCCTTCAGTTTGAGGGTGCCAAAGGCCAAGCCTGCCAGGCACGAACCGATGGCGTAAACCGAGAGCACGATGCTTGCCGCCGCCGGCTGGCCCTGGTGCTGGGCAAAGGCCACGCTGACCACATCCACCACCCCCACGATCACCCCCATGGCCAGCAGCAGGATCATCAGGATCAGCACCGACGGTGAGGCGATCAGCCAGCCCCGATGGTGAGCGTGATGCTCATGCACCGGTGGTTCGGTCGCACGTTGCAGCACAAACGTGGTAACGCCAACCGCCAGCAGCAGCGCGGCCACCAGAGGCCCGGCTTCGGGGAACAGCACCACGCTCAAGCCCACCGAAATCGGTGGGCCGATGATGAAGCACACCTCATCCAGCACCGATTCCAAGGCGAATGCGGTCTGCAGTTTGGGCTGACCCCGGTACAGCTCGGTCCAGCGCGCCCGCACCATGGCTGACATATTCGGCATGCAGCCCGCCAGGGCAGCAAACAGGAACAACGTCCAGGTCGGCGCCTGCAACCGCGTGCACAGCAACAGCATCAGCAGCGCCCCGCCGCCGATCAAGGCGGCAATCGGCAGCACCCGGCCTTGGCTGTAGCGGTCCACCAACCGTGACACCTGCGGCGCGCAAAACGCCGTGGCCAGGGCGAACACCGCCGCCACCGATCCGGCCAGGCCATAGCCGCCGTGCACCTGGGAGAGCATGGTGATCAGGCCAATACCGGCCATGGACACCGGCATGCGCGCCAGCATGCCGGCCAATACGAAGGCCCGGGCACCGGGGACCTGGAACAACTCGGCGTAAGGGTTTGCCATGACTTAAACGTCTTCTGTCCTTAAATTGCGCATCCTTTTATCACACCAACCGCTTGATCTGCTTATGCCGCCACACCAACCGGTAATACGCAGTCTGCAAGCCCAGCATCGCCAGGTACGTCACCGGGAACGCCATCCAGACGCCTTCCAGGCCGAAGTGCGCATTCAGCAGGTATGCCATCGGCAGCTCAACACACAGCACGCAGAAGATCGAAATCGCCACCGGCATCAGCACCACGCCGCTGGCGCGCATGATCCCACCGATCACGGCCTGGAAGCCGAATACGAGGATGCTCCACAACATGATGTGCAGCAGGTGTTCGGCATTCACTCGCGCGGCGTCATCGGTGATGAACAACCCGAGCAACCAGTGGGACAACAAATAGCCCAGCACGATCAGGCCTCCGGTCAGGCACGTATTGATCAACAGCCCGGTGCGCAGGATCGGCCCGATACGCTCCAGGCGCCCGGCACCAATCGCCTGGGCGCCGAGGATCGAGGCGGTGATGGCAATCGACAGCGCCGGGAATTGCACGTAGTTGACGATCTGCGTCACCGCCCCATAGGCCGCCGTGGCCTGGGAACCGTGGCCATTGACCAAGGCAAGGATGACCAACTCCGACAGCGACAACACCACCATCTGTAGGCCAGTAGGCAAGCCGATGCGCAGGACTTTGCCGAGGATGACGCGGTCCAGGCGCAAGGCCGCGAGCAGTTCGCGATCCGGCGCCATCACATGGTTTTTATGGCGCAGGCGCAGGATCAGAAACAGCATCGCCGAAGCATTCCCCACCAGGCCTGCGTACACCGCGCTCTGGATACCCAGGGGCGGCAGACCGATCCAGCCGCGAATCAGCGCCGGGGTCAACAGCAGGCCGACCAGGGTCGAGACCATCAGCGCCAGCAGCGGCGAAATGGTGTCGCTGACACCGCGCAACAGCTGGGTGTAGAGGATAAACACCAGCAGCAACGGCATGATCAACATCATCATCTGGGCGTAGCCCACGGCATCGTCGAGCACATCCGCAGGTGTGCCCAAGGCCTGCAAGGCCGGGCGCGCAAACAGACTGCCCAGCACCGCTGCGATCAGGCCCACCAGTGCGCCGAGGGTCAGGGTGGCACCGGTAATCGCCTTGACCATCCCGGTTTCCTGGGCACCCCAGGCCTGGCCGATCAGCACCGAGGCGCCCGCCCCCAAGCCGATCACCAGGGCAATAAAGAAAAACACGATGGGAAACATCCCCGACACTGCCGCCAACGCCTGGGTGCCGAGCATTTGCCCGACATAAATGCCGTTGAGGGTGCCGGAAAAGCTTTGCAGGAAGTTGGACAGCACCATCGGTGCCAGAAAGATCAGGTAGATCTGCCACAGCGGGCGTTGCACAGGGCTTTGCATGAAAAACGGGGCCTCGGAGAACTAAAGCGTCCGAGGGTTATACCGTAATTGGATCCGATCTTCCCTATGATCCGCCCACCGCTGTGAGAGATAACGCCTGATCGTCGGCTGTAATAACAGACTGCCACTACTGGAACACCCGCAGCCTGTGCTCATACAGTTTCTGCCAGCACCGGGCAAACACCCGTTCCTACAAAGGAACAATGGGCAGCTCGCGTTTGTGGGTGGTCTTCAGGTACGCCTGCTCGACAATATCTCTCACCCTTGCACTCACCGGCTCGCCCATCAGGTACGCATCAATCTCTTCATAAGTGCAGCCATAAGCCTGTTCATCCAGCTTGCCCGGCGCCAGTTCTTCGAGGTCGGCAGTGGGCTGCTTGTGCACCAGCTTCGTCGGGGCCCCAAGGGCACTGGCCAACAGGCGCACCTGGGTCTTGGTCAGGCCCGACAGCGGTGCCAGGTCGCACGCGCCGTCGCCGAATTTGGTGAAGAACCCCATCAGCGCTTCGGCGCCATGGTCGGTGCCGACGACCAGGCCGTTGTGCAGGTTGGCCACGGCGTACTGGGCGATCATGCGGGTGCGGGCCTTGACGTTGCCTTTGATGAAGTCGACCTGGGCGGCACTGGCCTCGGTGGCGTTGAGGCTGGCCATCAGGCCGTCGACGCTGGCGGCGATGTTCAGGGTGTCGATGTGGTCCGGGGTGATGAAATCCAGCGAGGCCTGGGCGTCGCTCTCATCGGCCTGGGCCTTGTAGGGCAGGCGCATGGCGATAAAGCGCGCGGCGTAGTCCTCGGCGCGTAGCTGCTCCACTGCCCGTTGGCACAGGCGGCCGGCGGTGAGGGAATCGACGCCGCCGCTGATGCCCAGCACCAGGGCCTTGCAGCCTGACTGGCGCAAGGTGCTCTTGATGAAGTCGATGCGCCGTTGGATTTCCCGGGCCTCACCGCCCTTGACCAGGCGCCGATCAATATTGAGTTCCTGCGCGATACGTTCTTGCATGTCACACCTCCACGTTGCCGACATTGAATACCTTCGCCGCGTACTGCAAAAACGAGGGGTCTTCGCAGACGTTCTTCACCGGGTCATCGGAGAATTTCACTACCGGTTCGCCGTGTACGCGCACCAGCTTCATGACGATGCTCAGCGGCTCGACGCCTTCCACATCGCACGCCAGGCTGGTGCCCATGCCGAATCCGAACTTGGCCTTGCCACGAATGTGCCGCAGGATCGGCAGGCATTTTTCGAAGTTCAGGCCATCGGAGAACATCAGGTCCTTGGTCATCGGGTCGATGCCCAGCTGTTTGTAGCGGGCCAGCACCTTGTCGGCCCAGGCGATGGGGTCGCCGGAGTCCTGGCGCAGGCCGTCGTAGAGCTTGGCAAAGTACAGGTCGAAGTCCTTGAGGAAAAAGTCGGTGCTGATGGTGTCGGTCAAGGCAATGCCCAGGCGGCCGCGGTATTCACGCACCCAGTTTTCCAGGCCGGCGTTCTGGCTTTCGCGCAACCGCCCCAGTTGCTGGTGCACCATCATCCACTGGTGAGCCATGGTGCCGATCAGCGGCAGGTCGAATTCGTAGGCCAGGTGCGCATTGCTGGTGCCGACGAACTGGCCGGGGAAGTCGCGACGCATGATGTCCACCACTTCACGCTGGGCCTTGAACGACAGGCGCCGACGGGTCGAAAAGTCGGAGACGCGCAGGTCGGCCAACTCGTCGCGGCTGAGGTTTTTTTCCAGCCAGTCGAACTTCTGGTAGAGCTTGCGGGTGACGTCTTCCAGGCTCACGTCGGGGTATTTGTCGCGGTTGCGCAGCTCGCTGACCAGCGCCAGCACCGGTTGCTCGAACATGATGCAGTGCAGCATCGGCCCGACCACGCGGATGTTCAGTTGGCCGTCGACTTCGCTGACGTGGATATAGCGCAGGTTGAAACGGAACAAGCCGAGGAAGCGCTCGTAGTCGGGAGTCAAGTATTCGCGAAAGCGCGGGTTGAACAGAAAGCGCAGCTCGCCCTCGCGCATCTGCAGGTCGGCCATTTTCTCAAGCTCAGCGCGCAGTTCGGGAATCAGGTGGGCGAGTTTTTCCTTGGAGCGCACGATGAAGTTGTATTCCACATCGACATTCGGGTGCTGGTGCAAGACCGCCTGCATCATGGTGAAGGTGTAGTAGTCGGTGTCGAGCAAGCCCTGAATCACCGGGGCTTCGTAGTCGTAGGCACTTTCCATGGTGTATCTCCTTAGCGCGTGGCCATCGCGGCCAGTTCTTCGCGGGTGCGGCTGATGCCGGCACCGGCCTTGAGCAACTCATTGACGGCCTGTACGCCGCCCTCCTCGCTGATCCCCCGGCACGCCGGCAGGTGCAGGACCACCTCCAGGCCGGCCTTGAGCAGTTGCAAGGCGGTGGTCTTGACGCAGTAGTCCAGGGCCAGGCCGCCGACGATCACGCGACTGACGCCCTGGGCCTTGAGGTACTCGATCACGCCGGTGGAGAGTTTGTCGTGCAGGTCGTGATAGCAGGCGCCATAGGGGTGCAGGTCGGGTTCGACGCCCTTCCAGATGAAGTAGTCGTAGTCATAGGGCGTAGGCAACTCGTCGAGCAAGGTAAAGCCTTCGGTGCCCGGCACGCAGTGACTGACCCAGGTCACATCGGCGTGGGCCAGGCCGGTGGGCTGGAGCATCTCGCTGTGCTGCGTGACTACCCAGGGCGCGTGCGGGGTGTGGGCGTCCTTGCTGCCGACGCGGTGGCCGGCAAGGCTGGCCATGTAGTTGAGTTCGGCACCGATCTGGTCACCACCGGCCACCGGCAACTCGTTGGGGCACAGCGGCGTGAAGCTCTTCTGGGCATCGACGTCAAATGAAGCAATGGCAGTTTTCGCGAGGGTCATGGCGGGTCTCCTGTGGCCTGGAAATAAAAGTACACGTCATGTACTTTCATTGCAAGAAACATTTATTTATCTATCCTGACGCAGGTACATGACATATCTGTTCGATCCGTTAAACTGTGCCCCACCGCTGTTCAGAAGGACGTCACATGCCCCTTAGCCCCTACCTCCATACCGTCGACCTGTGTGTGCTGTGCTACTGCCGCGCCGCCGGGGAACTCAAGTTGTTGCTGAACAAGCGCGAAGCCGAGCCCTTCGCCGGGCATTGGGCGCTGCCGGGCGTAGTGGTGAATGGCGGCGTGCAAGATCTGAGCCTCCAGGACGCCGTGGAGCGCTTGCGCGCCAGCAGCAAGGTCGGTCTGGAGCTGGCCTGGAGTGAGCAAGTGGGCACGGTGGGCGATGCATTTCGTGATCCGCGCTGCTGGTCGTCGTCCACGTACTACCTGGCGATCGTCGCGGATGAGGTGGCGCCGAGTGAGCATCAAGGCTGGTTCCCGCTGAAGGCGGTGGCCGATGGCACTACCAAGTTGCCGTTCGACCACAACAGTATTGTCGCGGCTGTGCAGGAGCGCCTGTTTTCCAAGTCGCTGTACAGCAGCTTGCCGCTGATGTTCCTGGGCGATGAGTTCAGCGCGCCGGAGGCGACCACGATCTTTTCCCTGGTGCTGGAGCGGCCAGTGCTCAAGACCAGTATTCGCCAGCGCTTGATGAAGCTGATGGAGGCTGGATATTTGCGCGAGACCGGGCGCAAGAAACAGGGTGAAGGCGGCAGGCCCCAGGCGACGCTGGAGAATCTGAAGCCTGGGGCGGTTTACTTCTTTGATCGCAGTTTTGCCGACTAAGGACCCTTTTCAAGAACGATGACCTTCAAATGTGGGAGGGGGCTCGCTCCCGATAGCGGTGGATCAGTCTATACATGTACTGACTGTCACACTGCCATCGGGAGCAAGCCCCCTCCCCCAGTTTTGATTGGGGTATGACTTAGTTCATCCAGTTGCCGCCGTCGACGTTGTAGGTCTGGGCCACCACATAATCAGCCTCCTTCGACGCCAGGAAGATCGCCATCCCGGTCAAATCCTCGGCCGTCCCCATCCGCCCAAACGGCACCTCGGCCCCCACCCGCCGCTTCTTCTCGCCAGGCGCCAGCCCCTCATGCCTGGCGAACAGCGCATCCACCCCGTCCCAATGCTCTCCATCCACCACGCCCGGGGCGATGGCGTTGACGTTGATGCCCTGCTTGATCAGGTTGAGCCCCGCCGATTGCGTGAGGCTGATCACTGCCGCCTTGGTCGCGCAGTAGATCGCCACCAACGGCTCGCCACGCCGCCCGGCCTGGCTGGCCATGTTGATGATCTTGCCGCCGTGGCCCTGGCTGATCATCTGCCGGGCAGCGGCTTGCAGGGTGAACAGCGTGCCGGCGACGTTGATCGAAAACAACCGATCAAAGCTGTCGCGGGTGATCTCGACGATAGGTGCCAGGTCGAACAGCGCCGCGTTGTTGACCAGAATATCGAGCTTGCCGGCCTCCGCGACCACCGCAGCAATCGCGCTTTCGATGGAGGCCTGGTCGGTGACGTCCATCGCTACCGCGTAGGCCTGTGGGCCAAGCTCGGCGGCGGTTTCCCGGGCCCGCTGCAGGTTGATGTCGGCGATGGCGACGGTCGCGCCTTCATGGATATAGGCCTGGGCAAACGCGCGGCCAATCCCGCGCGCCGATCCAGTGATCAGCGCGCTCTTACCTTCGAGTCGTTTCATCAGGCATGTGTCCTTTGAATATTATTTGGGATAGCCGGCGCGTTTCATTTCGCGCTCGGTGGTTGACTGCGCCTGGAGCAGCGCCTGCTCAACCGACATGCCGCCCGTCAGCGCCGCCGAGAACAGTTTGCCGACGGACGTGCCGATGGCCTGGAACTCCGGGATGGTCACGTACTGGATGCCCACGTACGGCACGGGTTTGGCCGACGGGTGCGCGGGGTCGGCGTGCTGCATCATCTCCAGGGTCACTTGGGCAAACGGTGCGGCCTTGAGGTACGCCGCGCTGTAGGTGGACTGGCGGGTACCAGGCGGTACGTTGGTGATGCCTTCTTTATCGGCGACCAGCTGGATGTAGTCCTTGGACGTAGCCCAGGCAATAAAGGCCTTGGCGGCGTCCTTGTGCTGGGAGGTGGCCGGGATCGCCAGCGACCAGGCGTACAGCCAGGAGGATCCCTTGTCGGTCACTTCGGTGGGGGCTGCGGCGAAGCCTACGCTGTCAGCGACTTTGCTCTGGCTCTTGTCGGTGGTGAAGGAGCCGGCGACGCTGGCATCGACCCAGATCGCACATTTGCCGCTGTTGAACAGCGCCAGGGTTTCGTTGAAGCCGTTGCTGGACACACCCGGCGGGCCGTATTGCTTAAGGGTGTTGACGTAGAAGTTGGCCGCTGCCGTCCATTCGGGGCTGGTCAATTCCGGCTTCCATTGCTCATCGAACCAGCGCGCACCAAAGGCGTTGGCCATGGTGCTCAGCAGCGCGATGTTCTCGCCCCAACCGGCCTTGCCACGCAGGCACATGCCGTACTGGCCCTTGTCCTTGGCGGTGAGCTGGGCGGCGAATTCACCGAGCTGGGTCCAGGTCGGGTGCGCGGGCATGCTCAGACCGGCTTGCTTGAACAGGTCGGTGCGGTAGTAGGTGACGGTGCTTTCCCCGTAGAACGGCAGGGCATACAGGGTATCGTTGACCGACAGGCCCTGGCGTACCGAGGGGAAAATATCATCGGCATCGTAATCGGCCGGCAGTTGGGTCAGCGGCTCCAGCCAGTGCTTGGTGCCCCACAGCGGGGTTTCGTAGGTGCCGATGGTGAGCACGTCGAACTGGCCGCCCTGGGTGGCGATGTCGGTGGTGAGGCGCTGGCGCAGCACGTTTTCTTCCAACACCACCCAGTTGAGCTGGATGTCCGGGTGCTGCTGCTCGAACACCTTGGACAAACGCTGCATGCGGATCATATCGCTGTTGTTGACGGTAGCGATGGTCACGGTGTCGGCAGCCTGGCTGGGCATGGCCAAGGCCAGGCCGGAAAGCAGGAACAACGCTTGCGGGAGCTTTAACATAGCGGTTTCCACCTGGTGTTTTTGTTGTTGAGGGCCGATTACAGCAGCTTGGGCCAGGCCCTCACAAACGCCTGGCGCATGCCTGGCTGATACTTTTTTAACCGCGGCATAGGGAGCAAAAAAGTATCAGTGCCGGGCGAAACCGGGGGTAGCGCTGGTATTGCCAACCCGCGTATTTTGAGGCGATTGCACCCATAGAAGAGGCATCACCATGCCCGTCAGTCGCGCCAAGCTGTTCGAACACCGACCCGCCGAGCTGGAAGTGATCTTGCCCGAGCCACAGCACTGCTTTCGCTGGTTCGAACACGACTACCCTTACGCGCTGGCGCGCTGGAACCACCACCCCGAATTTGAAATCCACCTGATCCGCCAGGGCAGCGGCAAGTTGGTGGCGGGCGACTATATCGGTGCGTTCAGTGCCGGGCATGTCGCGCTGATCGGCCCGGACCTGCCCCACGACTGGATCGGCGAACTGGCCCCCGACGAACACCTGGCTAACCGCGATGTGGTGCTGCAATTCGACGGCGCCGCCCTCCTCGCCCTGCGCCACACGCTGCCGGAGCTCGGCGACTTGCACGCGCTGTTCGAACAGGCCCGGCGCGGCCTGGAGTTCAGCGGCGACACCGCCGTGCAGGCTGCGCGCTTGATGGAAGCCATCGGCAGCGCCCACGGCCTGCAACGGCTGATCCTGTTCCTGCAACTGCTCGACTGCCTGAAAAACGCCGCGGCGCAGCACGTAAAGGCCTTGGCCAGCCCCTGTTACGCACCGATCCTGGACGCCCGCAGCGCCGAGCGCATCAACAAGGCCTTCGACTACCTGATGCGTGAACTCACCGGCGACCTGCGCCTCTCGGTCATCGCCCAGCAACTGGATATGAGCGAACCGGGCTTCTCACGCTTCTTCAAGCGCAACACGGGCCATGGGTTTATCGACCTGATGCGCAAATTCCGCGTGCAACGCGCCTGCCGGTTATTGCTGAAAAGCGAGATGTCGGTGGCGGATATTTGTTTTGAAGTGGGCTACGCCAACCTGTCCAACTTCAACCGGCACTTTCGGATCGAGATGCACCAGACGCCCAGCGAATATCGCCGCGAAACGGCGATGCACCTGTTCAACCCCATCGAAAAAATGACACCCAGTCATTTCTGATCAAAAGGTCGATTAATTCAGATTTTTTCCATGGCATTCAAGCCATTGAGCAAAGTTGGTACAGCCTGTGCAAACGTTTGCGGTACGAACTTGGCAGCCAAGTTCACCGCTACCCGATGAATCGGGTTCAAACCGCGTACGAATAGGGACTTTCAATGCACCCCACCTCTAGGCCCCGTGCTTGCTTTGGTGTTTCCTTGCTACTGGCCGCCGTTACGGGAGTACTCAGCGCACCCATTTTGGCGCAGGAAAAACCCGTCGATGACTCAGCACAGGGCGAAACCCTGAGCCCTGAAGCCAGCCCGGCAAAAAAAGGCGTCTATCTGTCGGAGTGGTTCAACCAGGACCTGACGCTGATCGGCAGCAAAGACATCAGCTTCGGCCCCAAGCCGCAAGATGATGTCTACCTTGAATACGAGTACTTCGGCCGCAAGGGGCCCTTCGAGTTGTACGGCTACATCGACGTGCCGAAGATCCTCGGCATCGGCAACAGTAACGACAAAGGCGCGTGGGACCATGGCTCGCCGGTCTTCATGGAGCACGAGCCGCGTATCTCCATCGACTACCTGGCCGGACGCAGCCTGGCCATCGGCCCATTCAAGGAATGGTATGTGGCGTTCGACTGGATCTACGACCACGGCAGCAATAAAGCCAACCGCGCCAACACCCTCTACAGCGGCCTCGGCACAGACATCGACACCCACTCGCGGGTCAACCTGTCGGCGAACTTCTACGGGCGTTATCAATGGGAAAACTACGGTGCCAGCAATGAGTATTCGTGGGACGGCTACCGCGCGCAGATGAAATACATCGTGCCCATCGGCAAGTTCGACAACGGTGCGTCGCTGACCTATATCGGTTTCACCAACTACGATTTCGGCTCGGACCTGCACAAGGACAACCCGGCGCGCACCGCCAACGCCCTGGTGGCGACCAACGTGCTGCTGTATTCCTTCACCCACCTGCGCTTTACCCTGGTCGGTCGTTATTTTCATAACGGCGGCAACTGGGAAGATGGCAGCGAGTTGAACTTCGGCGAGGGTAACTTCCGCGCCCGCTCCGACGGCTGGGGTTATTACGCCGGCGTGGGCTACCAATTCTGATCAAGGAGTATTAGATGAATACATTTACCCGTCTCTCGCTGGCCGTCGGCCTGGCGCTGCTGCCCCACGTGGTGCTGGCTGACTCTGCTGCCCCCATCAAGCCCAAGGTGATGCTGATCACCATGTTCGCCCCCGAGGCGCAAACCTGGATCGACCGCCTGGAACTCAAGCAGGAAGTGCGCGTGCCGGGGCTGTCCGCCGAATACCCGGTGATCCGCTGCAACACCCGGGACGTGTGCCTGCTGGTGACCGGCATGGGCCAGACCAACGCCGCCGCGTCCACCCTGGCCCTGGCGTTGTCGCCCAAGTTCGACCTGCGCCAGAGCTATTTCCTGATCGCCGGGATTGCCGGCATCAGCCCCAAGCACGGCACCATCGGCACCGCCGCCTGGGCCCACTACCTGGTGGAATTCGGCACCCAGTGGGAGCTGGATTCGCGGGATGCACCCAAGGATTGGCCGACCGGCTATCTCGGCATCAACACCAAGGGGCCCAACGAAAAGCCGCCACTGGACTACAAGACCGAAGTGTTTGAGCTGAACCCCAAACTGCAGGCCAAGGCATTCGCCCTGTCGCACAAAGTCGAACTCACGGAAAGCAAGGAGTCCGCCGCCTGGCGCAAACACTACCCCGCCGCGCCCGCCAACCAGCCGCCACAAGTCACCCGCTGCGACACCCTGGCGGGCAATACCTGGTTCTCCGGCACGCGCCTGAGCGAACGCGCCGAGGTGTGGACCAAGTTGCTTACGGATAACAAAGGCGAGTACTGCACCACCCAACAGGAGGACAACTCCACCTACGAAGCCCTGCTGCGCGCCAGCCGTGAAGGGTTAGTGGACATCCAGCGCCTGGCCGTCGTACGTGCCGGATCGGACTTCGACCGCCCGTACCCTGGCTACAGCGAAGTGGACAACCTGCTCAAATACGCCGACCAGGGTGGGTTCGTACCGGCGCTGGAAAACCTGTACCGCACGGGTAACCCGCTGGTACAGGCGATCCTCAAGAACTGGTCGGCATGGGAGAAAGGCGTCCCAGAAGCCTAGTGCGGAGAGAAACGTGTCAAGGCAGCAAGATGATCTTGTCCGCACTGCCTTGATTCACGTCCTCATAGCACTGCACGCCATCGGCCAGCGCCACTTCGCGCAGGCCGGTCGGCAACGGCAGCAGGCCTTCATCGAAGAAACGCCCGAACTGCTCCAGCATTACCGCGCACTGTTCACAGTTGTAGAGCAATGAATTGATCCCCACCACCGAGCCGCCCTTGCGGTACAGGGCCAAGGCCGGCAGTTGTACGTGGCCGTCCACCGGCGCGGCAATGATCGCGATGCGACCGAACGGCGCCAGGCCTGCCACGGCCGCCGGTAGCCAGAAACCGGTGGTGTCGAAGATCACATCGGCGCCGCCCTTGAACACCGCATTCACCTGCGCGCCCAGCGCTTCGGGCGTGCCCAAGGCAATCGCGTCGAACCCTTGCCCCTGCAACACCTCGACCTGGTCAGCCTTGCGCACCGCCGCCAACACCTGGGCACCCCGGATGTTCGCCAAGGCCAATGCCGCACTGCCCACCGCACCATTAGCGCCGATCACCAGTAACCGCGTGCCTTTGCCCACGCCACTGCGCTCCAACGCATCCCAGGCAGTGGTGTACGGCACTCCCAGGCTGGCGGCCTGGGCAAAACTCAGGTGCGTAGGTTTGTGCGCGACGCCTTTGGCCGACACGGTGAGGTACTGGGCATGGGAACCGTCGGCGAAAAAGCCCAGGTCGCGACCGGTGCCCCAGACCTCCTGCCCCACCAACGCCTGCGGACCTTGCACGACCACGCCGGCAAAGTCGCGGCCCGGTATGCGCGGCACGGTGGTGTAGGGGAAGCGCCCGAGTACGTTCTTCACGTCGCTGGGGTTGAGGCCCGCGGCCTTGATCTGTACCAGCACTTCATCGGCGGCCGGCACCGGCGTGGCGACGTCGACGAAGCCCAGGGCGGTGAGGTCGCCAGTGGCGGAAAATTGCAGTGCTTTCATGACCAGTATCCATCGAAGGGAGAAAAGGAATCAGGACAACCAACCGCTGACCAACTGCCGTCCCATGGGCCAGAGTTTTTCGCCGAGCAGCATGCCCATCAGGCCCACCAGCGCGATGGCGGGCGGTGCGGGCGAACGGAAGTCCAGCGCGCCGTAGATCACGCCGACAAAGAGGCCAATGGCAAGGGAGATCAGGTAACTCATGGGGGCGGCGCCTGGTGGTTTGATGGGCTTAGTGTAGGAAGCCCATCCCGGCGGCATCGGCCAAACGCTTCAGGATTTCGGCCAACTCACATACTGAGAAGGCGCCATTCCCAGTTCACGCCGGAACATGTCGCTGAAACTGCTCGGCGAATACCCCAGGGAACGCGCGATAGCGCTGACCGACTGCCCCTGGATCAACTCGGCCACCGCCGTGGCCAATTGCACCTGGCGGCGCCATTCGGCGAAGCCCATGCCCAGGTGATGCTGGAACAACCGCGCCAAGGTGCGCACGCTGGCACCGGCCGCTTCAGCATGCTGCTCGAAAGGAATCTCCAGGGACGGCGCCGCCATGACCGCCTGGCACGCGCTGATCAGCCGGCGATCGGCTTCCACCGGCATGGCGATACGGATCTGCGAGCGGCGTGCCCGGCGCAATTCCAGCAGGGCCAGGCCGACTACCGCGTCGTAATACCCCGCGTCACCGCTGTCGCCCTGCTCCACCAGCGTGACGATCAATTCGCGCAGCAGCCCTGCGACTTCAATCACCTGCACCTGGCTGTCCAATGTCGCCGCCAAGGCCGGGCGCAAGTAGATATTGCGCATCTGCAAATCCGACACCACCCGGATACCGTGCTCCACGCCGGGCGGCAGCCAGACGGCACGCTGGGGCGGTACCACCAGAGCCTCCCGAGGGGTCTCGACCCACATCACGCCGCTCATGGCATAGAGCAATTGGCCCCAGTCGTGGCTATGGGGTTCCACGTACAGGCCACGCGGGTACGTGCGTGCCAGGGGTTGCACGGGGACGGCGTGATCACTGAGATCGGGGGGTGCGGCCAGGGCCATGGGAAGCACATCTATGGGGAGTCAGCCGCCATGGTAATGACCACCGCCCGACAATCCGAGTGAATTTTTGCGGCCGTGGGCGATCACTTGCTTACACCACCAGGGTTGATGGGCCAATGAATAACGCAAAACTGTTTGTAATCGACTACAGCCTCCATGGCGAAGCCAAGTCATTCATTATTCGTCTGGAAAAGCTCGATGCCGCCGAAGCCTGGCATTGGGCAAGCTGTGACGCGGGCGTAGGCCGTATCGGCCGTTTTTCCCGCGAGCAGGTGAAGAAGACCAGCCAGGAACAGGCCGAGAAGTTCGGCATTACCAATGTGCAATGGCGCCGCTCGGATGCGCGCGCCCAGGCTTGATCAGGGAGAGATAACCATGGATTCAATCAACGGCAAGGCGCGCATCGACTACACGCGCGACACCTTGTTCGGGCCGCTGGCCAGGCATGTCGAGTGCCAGGTCAGCTTGCAGCACAAACCCGGCTGGCTGGTGCTGAAGGTATTCCAGCCCCTGCCGGACGATTTGCATGATGCGCAAACGGTAGTGTTAGCGTTGGAAGGCCGCCGAACCAGCGGTGTAGTGAAAGATAGCCAGCGCTTGTCCGACCACAGCCTGCGCCTGGAGCTGGAACCCCAATAGCCAGAACGTAACAGATCAGATGTGGGAGGGAGCAAGTCCACTCCCACAGCTTTAGCCACGCTCAGGCTTTAGCGGACTTGGCACACTCGCACCCCGTCGCCGCCGCACAAGGCTCACCATGGGCATGGTGCTCGGCACAGCCCTGGCAGCAATAGCCTTTACCGTCCTTCATTACCGCATCAGCACCGAGCACACACTTGCAGTGTGGGCAGGCACAGGTTTGATCTGGCATGGTCAGACTCCTTTTTCATGGTCGTCCGGTGCGGCGACTGCCGGCACCTTAAGCAGTGACTGCCCGCTGTCGGCGATGGTTCAAACCATCAGTCGGTACGCGTATTGCTGCGGTACATAAAGACCAGCGCCAGCGCCAGGCACACCATCGCCAGGATGCGGCTGCTCGACAGTTCGACAGCCGGATTGCCCAGCCAACCGAAGTTATCAATCAGCATGCCCATGCCCAATTGCCCGGTGATCACGGCCACGGTCGCCACCGCCGTGCCGACCACCGGCACGGCGCCGACCATCACCATCATGTACACCACGCCGAACAGGGCGCCGGTCAATTGCCATTTGGGCACGTCGAGCAGGCTCACGGACTGGGCCGGTTCGAAGAAGAAAATCAACAACGCGGTAGTGAGCGCGCCGACCGCAAAGGTCAACAAACTGCTGCGCAACACGCCCACCGCCTGGCCGAGGCGACCATTGATCGCCGCCTGCACACTCAACACCGCACCGGCCGCAATCACCAGCACCAACAACAGAATCAGATTCATCGCCTTACCCTCGTGCAATCAGAACAAGTGCCACCACAATCAACGCCAGGGCTATCCAGCGTTCGCCATTGACCCGTTTGCGCGCGGTGCCGAACCAACCGAAATGGTCGATCAGCACGCTCTTGCCCACCTGCCCCGACAAAATCGCGATCATTGTCATCGCAATACCGATGTGCGGCGTGGCCAGGGTCAGCACCACCACGTACATCGGCCCCAGGAACCCACCAATCAACTGCCAGCGCGGCAGCTCGGACAGTGCCGGCCCCTTTTGCGGGCCGCTGAACAGCAGCAGCAAAAACAGAATCGCCGAGCCCACGCCGAAGATGCTCAAGGTTGCCCACAGGTGCCCCACTTGCACGCCCAGCGGCCCGAGCAACCCCGCCTCTACCGACAAGCCCATGCCGGCCAGGATCACCAGCGGCAACAACAGCAGCCGCAGGAGGTTTTTCTTCGGCGAGGCTTGCGCCACGGCCTCGATGGAGCTTGCTTGCATACATCACCTGCACATCAACAAAGGATTGGATGACGCGCATTATCCGGTGGTCGTCCTGTGCGATAAATGGGAGCATGCTGACAACACCTTTGCGCAAAACGCACAGCACGGAGACACGATGCAGGGTTTGAATGAATTGAGTTTCAAGGCGCTGCGCCTGTTCGTCGCGGTGCTGGATCACGGTAGTTTTTCTGAAGTGGCCCGCCGCGAGGGCCTGGCGCCCTCCTCGATTTCCCGGCAGATCCAGCTGATGGAACAGGCTCTCGGCCAGCAGTTGCTCTATCGTCACACCCGCGCGGTGAGCCCCACCGAGGCCGGGCGCCTGCTGGGGCGGCACGCGCGCTTGATGCTCGAACAACTGGAAGCCGCCGGCCAGGCCCTACAGGAACAGGAAAGCGAACCCAGCGGCCTGGTGCGCATCAACGCACCGATGGTGTTCGGCCAGCGTCACCTGTCACCGTGGCTGGGAGAGTTGTGCCGGCGCTACCCGAAGCTGCAACTGGACATCCAGCAAACCGACACCTTCGTCGACCCGCTGCAAGACGGCACCGACCTGCTGTTTCGGATCGGCGTGCTCAACGATTCCAGCATGCAGGCACGCATCTTCGCACCCCAGCGCTTTCGCCTCGCCGCCAGCCCCGCCTACCTGGCCCAGCATGGCACGCCCCAACATCCGGAAGAACTGATCCACCACCAGTGCCTGGCCTACAAAGGCATCACCGGCCAGCAACGTTGGTTCTTCCGCAAGGGCCAGGGCGACTGGACGCCCTACAGCGTCAAGGGTCCGATCACCGGCAACCACGCCGACACCCTCACCCACGCCGCCGAACAAGGCCTGGGGCTGGTGGTGTTTCCGTCCTGGTTGATCGGCGAAGGCCTGCGCGCCGGCACCTTGCAGGCGGTACTGACGGAATATGAAGTGGCGACCACGCTTGAACCCCAGCAGATTGCGGCGTTGTGGCCGGGGAGCCGGCGCCTGTCGCTGAAGGTGCGCACGGTGATTGATTACTTTGTGGAGTGTTTTGGCACGGTGCCGTACTGGGATCAATGAGCGGCTGAGGAATTTTCCGAGTGGTAAAAGTAGGTTCGGTCTGATTTAACGGGCCACTATATTTTGGATTAGGTGCATTGCGGCAGACTTTGGCGATGTCTTTTTTGGAGAGATACCATGGTTTTCATGTATCCAAAGCCATCGCGCGCTGAACGTGCGGCGGCAACCAGCAGTCGGCCCGTCTTGGATAGCTCACCCAGTTTTGGCTATATTTGGCCAAAAAACGGGGAGCACCACATGATTACCGTACCCTTGGGCGAAGCAAAAAATAACTTGTCAAAACTGGTGGATGACGCCGCCGCCGGCAAAATTATCACCATTGCCAAGCATGGACGTGCGATGGCGCAACTGGTCCCCGTGGGCAAACCCAAAGGTCAGCGAATTGGCGCGATGAAAGGAAAACTCGTCGTCCCTGGTGACTTCGATGCCCCCCTGCCAGGCGACCTGCTGGATGCGTTTGAGGGCAACCATCCATGAGGGTTCTGCTGGATACCCATGTTCTGCTCTGGGCACTGAGTGATGACCCGAAGCTATCCAGCAAAGCCCGACGACTGATCGAGAATGCCGCAGAGATTTACGTCAGCGCGGCAACCTTCTGGGAAATGGCAATCAAGGTCGGCCTTGGAAAACTCGATGCAGACCTGGACGACATCCGTGAATATTGCCTTGAAAGCGGTTTCGTCGAACTGCCCATCACCTCAGAACACGCGATTGCCGTAAAGGACCTTGAGCAGCATCACAAAGATCCTTTTGATCGGCTCATCGTAGCGACAGCCATGAGTGAACCGACGAGGCTATTGACCGCCGACACGCAGGTTGCCCAGTACACATCCTTGGCCATTCTGGTATAGCCCGCAGCCACTGCCAGGAACTCAGAACACCCACTGCCCAATCAACCATGCATTGGCTCCACTGATCAGCGCAAACAGAAACCACGCCAACACCCGCGTGTGCAGCCGATTGACGAACGGCCCCATGAGTTGCTTGTCGCCGGTCATGCGGATCAACGGGTACAACGCAAACGGCAGTTGCAGGCTGAGCACCACCTGGCTGAGGATCAGCAGCTTGCCAATGGCCTGGTCGCCCATCAGCCACACCCCCAGAAACGCCGGGATCAGTGCCAGCCCACGGGTGATCAGGCGGCGTTGCCAGCAGGGGATGCGCAGGTTGAGGTACCCCTCCATGATCACTTGCCCGGCGATGGTGCCGGTAAAGGTCGAGCTTTGCCCGGACGCCAGCAAGGCGATGCCGAACAGGATGCTGGCGAAAGCGCCGCCCACCAGTGGGTCGAGCAAGCGGTAGGCGTCCTGGATCTCGACCACCTCAGTGTGCCCCGTCTTGTAGAAGGCGGAGGCCGCAAGTATCAGGATCGCGGCGTTGACCAGCAGTGCCAGGGCCAGGGAGCCGATGGTGTCGATCCGCGCCAGCTTGACCGCATCCTGTTTGCTCGCGAGGTCTTTGCCGATCAGGCGAGTTTGCACGATCGAGCTGTGCAGGTAGAGGTTATGGGGCATCACCGTGGCGCCAAGAATACCGATGGCCAGGTACAACGGCGCGGCATCGCTGATGGCCGACAGGGATGGGGTGAAACCACTGAATACATCCGGCCAGTAAGGCTTGATCAGCACCAGTTCGATAAAGAAACACACGCCGATGGTCGCCACCAACGCCAGCATGATCGCTTCCAGGCGGCGAAAACCACGGTTTTGCAGGGCCAGAACCAACAGCGTATCGAAGGCGGTGATGACAATGCCGGTGGTCAGGGAAACCCCCAGCAGCAGGTGAAACGCCAGGGCGCAGCCGAGCACTTCGGCGAGGTCGGTGGCGATAATGGAGATTTCCGCCAGCACCCACTGGGTGCGTGCGGAGCGTTTGCTGTAGCGCTCACGGCACAGTTGCGCCAGGTCCTTGCCGGTGGCGATACCCAACCGCGAGCACAGGCACTGCACCGCCATCCCCGCCAGGCTGGCCAGCAGCACCACGAACAACAGGCTATAGCCATAGCGCGACCCGGCTTCGATGGCCGTGGCCCAGTTGCCCGGGTCCATGTAGCCGATGGAGATCAGCAGGCCGGGGCCGGCGAACATCAGGATGCGCTTGAAGAGCGACGCCTTGGGGTCAACGACGACGGAGCCAGCCACTTCCGGCGGGCAGAATGGAGCAGTAGCGATTTTCGGCAGGCTGAATTTCACGCGGTATCCCAGGCAAACACACTCGACAGGGGCTCAGCTTATCAGTCGGATGCAACGGTGCGCATCACCGTCTCCCGAGGCAGGTCAAACGCCTCCACCACCTGCACCACCAAGTCCATCTCCTGGTTCAAGGCTTCACGCTCCATGCGCTGGCGAATCACCCCGATCACCAGCACCGCCAGCGTGGTGATCGAATAGGCCGGGCCGGAAAACGCCCGTACACCGCTCACCAGCAGCATCGCCGCCGCCAATGCCTGGCCGACCACAGGGATTGCCGAAGCAGCCCCCCGGCGCAGGATAAACCCGGTCAACCCGGCCAGCGCCGTACCGCTCAACGCGGTAGTGGCGGAACGGCCGACATCGATACGATTGAACAGGCCCTGCTCCTTTTGCGCCGCCGCCTTGAGTTCAGCGTCGAATACCTGGCGGTCGGCGTTGCTGAGTTTGTCCTTGTACTGCTCGATCAGCGTTCCCGCGACCTGGGCTTCGAGGTCGGCCAGCGTGACCGTTTCAGTGGCCTGATCAAACTTGATCCCAAGGCGCCGGGCCACATCTTCGGCGATCCGGCGATAACTCACGCCATGGCCCCGGGCCAGGTTCATAAAGCTGTCGCCGCCCATGCGCTGTAGCTCAATGGCGAGCCTGAGCGGTTCGCGCACCGTGGCGTCAATCGACGCACTGTGCTTTTGCGCCATCAATTCGGCGAGGAACTTCAACTCATCCGGCCGCGCCTGCACCAGCGCAGCAAACAGGTCCGTGTCCTCTTCGGCAAAGCGTACCTCGCTGCTGCGCTGGTCGGAGCGGATCAGGCCGCGCCGCTCATGCAACAGGTCGGTGTACTGCACCACGGTCTGCAACTGCGGCCAGTAGGCGGCGTGATCGAAGGTGGCCAGGTGCACATTGGTGACCTTGGCCTTGAGCGCCGGCGTCACCGGGATCGCATACCGGCCGATGCACCGCTCGGTGTCCGGCTTCATGGCCAGGGCCCAGTCCTTGCTGGAATGGCAATTGATCACCCGCCCCTTGAGCGGCGCGCACACCTCATCCCAAGGGCTGGACGTACAGATCGCCCCGCCCATCAACAGCAGGTTGTCCAGCGGCAGTTCCCGTGCGGTTTCAGGGCTGGCCAGCAGGCTCTTGACCAGAATCCGCGCCCCCAGGGAATGACCGATCAGGTTGATACGCCGCACCTCCAGCGACTCGCCCTCCAGGTAGCTGGCCAGCTCCGGCAGCAAGCTCCTGGCCACTTCGTCCACCCGCGCCTCGACGCTTTTGTAGTGGTCGAGAAAATAGGCAATCGCCTTGCCCACGCCTACGGTCGCAGCACCGATGCTGCCGCCGCCCAGCATCGCGGTGATCACATCCTTGAAGGGCGCAAACAGGTTTTCCAGGAAATGCCCCGCCGGCCAGAACAGCATCAGGTTGGTCGAACCCTCGATACCCGCCAGTTGTTCCTTGAAATTGCCCAGCTGTTGCCGGTTAAAGAACGCCGAGTAACCGTGAACATAGAGATTGAGCACATCACCCTGAGGCTCGCCGCACAATACGAACGTGGGCTTGCGGGTGCGGTGCATTTCATCCCACTGGTGCTGCATGGGCCGGTGACTCCTGGTGACGAGGGACGGCGATAATAACAAAGGGAGGGCTGTAGAACGGTGAATCCTGACCGGCGTGGCGGTCGCGAAGGATCAGAACTGCGCCGCAGCCTTTGATTTGGCCAGGTAGCGCGCCGGCGAATCCCCCAGGTTGCGCCGGAACACGGAGGTGAATGCACAGGCCCCGAACCGCCTGCCGCCAAACACACCCTGGCGTCTTGTCCACTCAAACGCAGCAAAAAATACAATTTTCGAAAGGTAAAAAGCGCTCTAATACCCGCCTGTCGATTGGTTTTAAAGATCCTGGAGTTCGCAATGCCCCATGAAGGCAACCTGTTACAAGCAGCCGTGGTGTTCCTGCTCGCCGCCGTGCTGACCGTACCCCTGGCCAAACGCCTGCAATTGGGGGCGGTGCTCGGTTATCTGTTCGCTGGTGTGATCATCGGCCCATCCGTACTGGGCCTGATCGGTAACCCGCAAAGCGTCGCGCAGTTCTCCGAGTTGGGCGTGGTGTTGCTGCTGTTCATCATCGGCCTGGAACTGTCGCCCAAGCGTTTATGGGTGATGCGCAAGGCAGTGTTCGGCGTCGGCCTGGCCCAGGTACTGCTCACCGGTCTGGTGATGGGCGTAGTGGCGTTGTGGCTGTTTGGCCAGTCGTGGAACAGCGCAATCGTGCTCGGCCTTGGCCTGGCGCTGTCGTCCACCGCGTTTGGCCTGCAAAGCCTGGCCGAGCGCAAGGAGCTGAACCAGCCCCACGGGCGCCTGGCGTTTGCGATCCTGCTGTTCCAGGACATCGCCGCGATCCCGTTGATTGCCATGGTGCCGCTGCTGGCCGGCAGCGATCATCCGACCACTGAAGCCCAGGGCCTGCAACACGTCCTGCAGATCCTCGGCAGTATTGCCGTGGTGATCATCGGCGGACGCTACCTGCTGCGGCCGGTGTTTCGCATCGTCGCCAAGACCGGTCTGCGCGAAGTGTCCACCGCCACGGCCTTGCTGGTGGTGATCGGCACCGCCTGGTTGATGGAACTGGTGGGCGTGTCCATGGCCCTCGGCGCCTTCCTCGCCGGCCTGCTGCTGGCGGATTCGGAGTACCGCCACGAGCTGGAATCCCAGATCGAGCCGTTCAAGGGCCTGCTGCTGGGGCTGTTCTTTATCAGCGTGGGCATGGGCGCCAACCTCAGCCTGCTGATCAGCTCGCCGCTGGTGGTGATCGGCCTGACCCTGCTGTTGATCGGCCTGAAGCTGCCGCTGCTGTACGCCGTGGGCCGCATGGTGGGCGATCTCAACCGCGAAAGCGCCCTGCGCCTGGGCGTGGTGCTGGCGGCGGGAGGTGAGTTCGCCTTTGTGGTCTTCAAGATCGGCCGCGACCAAGGCCTGTTCGAACCGCACCTCTACGACGTGCTGGTGCTGACCATCACCCTCTCCATGGCCGTCACACCGCTGTTGCTGTTGGTGTGCCCGAAGCTGTTCAAGCCCAAGGTCAAACCCGTGGAAGTACCGGAGGAATACCGCACTATCGAAAGCGATGCACCCCGTGTGGTGATCGCCGGCATGGGCCGTATGGGCCAGATCGTCGCGCGGATCCTGCGCGCGCAAAACATCTCGTTCATCGCCCTCGACACCTCGGTGGAAACCATCGAACTGACGCGCAGTTTCGGCGGTATGCCGGTGTTCTACGGCGATCCGCAGCGCCCGGAGATCCTGCATGCGGCCAAGGTCGACCAGGCGGAGTTCTTCGTGATCGCCATGGACGACCCGGAGATCAACATCAAGACCGCCGAACTGGTGCGCAACCTCTACCCGCACATGAAGATCATCGCCCGTGCGCGTAACCGCCAACACGTACACCGCCTGGTGGACCTGGACGCCTCACCGGTTCGCGAGACGTTCTACTCCAGCCTGGAAATGAGTCGCCGTACCCTGGTGGGCCTGGGGTTGACCCAGGCCCAGGCCGATGCCCGCATCACCCGCTTCAAGAACCACGACCTGCAAGTGCTCGCCGCCCAGCACGCGGTGTACGACGATGCGGCCAAAGTGATGCAAACCGCCCAGGAAGCACGGGCGGAATTGGCGCGACTGTTTGAGATGGATCGACTTGAGGAAGAGTCCGACAAGGTGTGAGGCTAAGGGTGAACGACATTGCGAATTTTCTGACAGAATGTGCCGCAATTTCGTTCATCCTTGGAGCGCTTCATGGCCACGTTCACCAAGACCGCCATTCTGTTGGCCCTCGCGCTTACCGCCGGCAGCGTATACGCCGCCGCCAAGCCGACCACGCAAACCATCTCCACCTTGGGCGGTAAATTCAGCTTCAACCTGCCCAAGGCCTACGCCGCCGACACCCTGCCAGCCGGCAAGGCCGAAGACGGCACTGCCGATACCCAAGGCACGATGTACGCCAACCAGACCACGAAAAGTGTGGTGATCGTCGCCGAAACCGTGCGTAACGACGGGGTAACCATCAAGGATAACGATCCACAGTTCCTCGACGGCGCCGTGGCCGGCTTCGTCAAGGACCAGAGCGCCGCCCTGCCCGACTTCAAGAAGCTGAGCGAGAAGAAACTGACCTTCAAGGGCCTGGGCCTGCGCCAGGTGGACAGCACCGCCACCCAGGGCGGCGGCAAGACCTTGAACTCCACGTTCCTCGGCGGCTCCGGCAACCACTTGCTGGTGATCCAGGCAATTTCGCGGGCCGATGATGCGAAGGGGCATGCAGAGCTGGTGAAGCAGATTACCGGCGGCAAATAACAAAGAGTCCTGACAACACCCATCAAATGTGGGAGGGGGCTTGCCCCCTCCCACCTTTGTTCAGCGCGCTCACTTCAAATTCGTTTCCAGCCACGCCTTCAAGTCCTGCACTTCCGCCTCACTGACAGTGTGGTTCATCCCCGGATAGCCATGAAACTCCGGCTTCAACCCAAGCCCCACCAACACCTCATTGGCCCGCGTCGCCGACGCATACGGCAGTGCCTGGTCCAGGGTGCCATGGCCGATAAAGATCGCCAGTTTGTTCAAGCGCTCATCCGGCTTCAGCTCAGCCTTGAGCACCGGCAGCACGCTGCCACTCAACGCCGCGATACCGCGCACCAACTGCGGGTCACGTAACGCCACCTCATACGACATGATCGCGCCCTGGCTGAACCCCACCAGGAACACCCGGTCAGGCTGGGTGTGATACTTGGCGGTGGCTTGGCCGACAAAGTCCTTGATCAGCTTGGCGCTGCTCTGCAAATCAGCGGTCACACCATCGTAGTCGCCGTCACCCGGCGTCTTGGTAAACCAGCGAAAACCATTCGGCTGCACCGGCGTCGGCGCGCGGGCCGACAGGTAGGTCCAGGTGGACGGCAGCGCGTCCTTGATGCCGAACAGGTCCTGCTCATTACTGCCGAACCCGTGCAGGAAAATCACCAGCGGCTCGTTGCGCGCATCGCCCTGGGTCTGTTCCAGGTACGCCAGCGGCAAATCGGTGTGCAACTCGGAATCAGCGTGGGCAACGCCGGCCACCAGCGTCAGCGCCAGGGCAAACAGTTTGAGCATGGGAAATGACCTCAGGGTTTGCGCAATAAATAGGTGTCCATAATCCAGCCATTCTCCAGGCGCGCCGCCTTGCGCACCCGTTCAATCTCTTCAGCCACGTCACTGACCTTACCGCTGATGAGGATCTCGTCTGGCGTGCCCAGGTAGGCACCCCAGTAAATATCCAGCTCCCGATCGGCCACCGTACGGTAGGAATCTTCCGCGTCGAGCATGACCACCAGGGTGTCGGCATCGCTGGCCTGCCCCGCCGCCAACCGCCGCCCGGTGGTGATCTCGATGGACTTGCCGATACGGTTCAACGCCACCTTATGCTGGGCGGCCAGGGCTTGCACGCTGGTGATGCCGGGAATCACCTCGAATTCAAAGGCGCAACGGCCGCTGGCGAGGATCGCCTGCAGGATGCGAATGGTGCTGTCGTACAGCGCCGGGTCGCCCCAGGCCAGGAAAGCGCCGACTTCACCGTCGGCCATTTCCTCGTTGATCATGCGCTCGAAGGTTGCCTGCTTATCGCGGTTGAGGTCCTGCACGGCGGTGGTGTAGTCGATCTCACCGCGCACACGCTCGGGGCAGTCGGCCTCGACAAAGCGGTAGCCCGGCTCGGTGATGTAGGTCTCGCAGATTTCACGGCGCAGGTCGATCAGCTTGTCCTTGCTCTGGCCCTTGTCCATCAGGAAAAACACGTTGGTGCGGTTCAGCGCTTTCACGGCCTGCATCGTGATGTAGTCAGGGTTGCCGGCGCCAATGCCAATGATCAGGATGCGTTTCATGGGTTGCTCTCATTGCGGGGCGTGGATTTTGCCATGTTCACGCACTCAGGCGTGAGTTTCCAGGCGCAGGCGCCACACCGTGTTGAAGCGCAGCTCGGTAGCGGACAGCGGTTCGACGTCGATCCGGTAGAACATCGACAGCGGAAATTGCATCACGTGCAACATCGCCGCGCGGATCACAAAGGGATGGGTGATGGCCACTATGTGTCCGGGTTGGGTCTCGAGGGTTTTCATCCACTGCGCCACCCGTGTGCACACCTGATCGACCGATTCGCCGCCATGAGGTGCGCTGGCACTGTCGGTCAGCCAGCCCTGTAACTCGTTGCTGTCAAGATGGCTGAGGTGCTGGCCTTTCCAGCGACCCAAATCGCCATCACGCAGGGCGTCTTCAATAACCGACTCACTGCCATACAACCCTGCCGTCTGCCGGGCGCGGGCCTCCGGTGCGCACAACAAACGGTTTTTTTTCGGGTAGCGATCGGCCAGTGATAACGCCGCGCCTTTCCAATCCATGGCAACGGACTCGTCATCAGCAAAGCGCCCCTGTTTTTGCAGGGGCGTTGCCGCATGGCAGATCAAGGTCAGGCGGGTGGCTTGCATGACAGGTCGCTGATACGCAGAGATCGAGGCCACCAAGACTGGCGCAGTTAACCCTATGACGCAACGCCTTCATTCCCACGCGAAACAGTGGAACAACCCTTGGCCGTCCACTGCCGCGCTAATCAAACCACTCCCGCCGCCCCTCGAACGTGCTGACGATCAACGCCACAATCATCTGCACCGCCTCGGGGTGGCGCACCTGGGCATTCACCGCCAGCCACACCTGGCGCTGCATGCTGTCGGCCAGCAACCCCGGCAACGCCACCAGTCCACGGTCGAAGCTGCTCATGTAATGGGGCAGCAGACCGATACAGGCGCCGCAGCGGATCATCTCCAGCATCAGCGAATAGGCATGCACCTGCACCACCGCCGCCAGGCGCTGTTCCACCACCTGGTTCCACGGCTGCAGGGCGTTGACCTGAGCGTCCGGCTGCCATTGCACCAGCATGTAGTCATCCAGGTCTTCCACGCTGTCCGGGCGCGTGATCAGCCGTGAATAGCGCTTGGCGATATGCGGCAGGTACTGCAATCGCGCCAGCGCCCGTGGCGGTTCGGTGACAAAGCTCGGGCCGGGCACCGGGCCATCGGTGTCCGATAGCCACAGCACCACATCCACGTCCACCGATTGCAGGGACAGTTGGCTGTCAATGGAAATGATCTCCAGGCGCACGCTGGCATTGCGGCGCAGCAAGGCGATCAGATCACGGCCGAGGATGTCGTGCAGGATCGGTTCGGCCACCGCCAGGCGAATCAGCGGCTGCTCCACCGCCGGCAGGCGCCGTTCATGGGCCAGGGCGATCAGTTGGGCCTGCAATTGCTGGCCGTCGCGGCTGAGCACCAGGCCGTTGCCCTGGTAGCTGAACAGCGAATGACGCAGGTGTTCTTCCAGCTGCGCCAGGCGCTTGCGCAGCAGCGTCGCCTTGACATTCAGGCTGCGCGCGGCCTGCATGAAACAGCCGCAGCGCGCACTCACCAGAAAGTAGTGCGCCACCTCCGGGTCGATCTCGGTGGCCAGGGCCAGCCAGGCACTGCGTGGCTCAGAGGGTGCACGATAAGCAGTGGGCCCTTGAGGGGCAGACGGTTCGAGAAATGCCATGGGAGACTCCCTGTCTTGTTGGTCTGTGCATCCAATGCGGGTTGACGCGCGTTACTCCAGCACTTTGTTCAACTCGGCGCCGTCGATACTCAAGGTCGCGGTGTTGAGCATGCCTTCCAGGTAGGCCTTGGCGATCTGCTCCTGGCGCTGAGCACGCAGGGCCTGGGTCAGCCGCTCACGCAGTTCGTCCAGGGTGGCGGTACGCGCCGGCTGCTGGCCGATGAGCTTGAGCACATGGAACCCGGCCGGGCTTTGCACCACGTCGGAGACCGCACCGACCTTGAGCCGCGCCACCGCGCCGCGCACTTCCGGCACCAGTTGCTGCAACGGCTGCATCCCCGAGTCACCACCGCGCGCGGCGCTGTCGGGGTCCTGGGAAAACTGCGTGGCCAGGGCGGCAAAATCAGCCGGCGCGGCCTGGGCCTTGCGGCTCAGGTCCTGGGCCTGACGACGTACCGCGTCGAGGTTTTGCGGGTCATTCACCGCGAGGAAAATCTGGCTCACCCGGTACAACGGCGGCGTGACCCACTGCGCCTTGCCACTGTCGTAGGCCTGTTGCAGTTCGGCGGCGCTGGGGTAGTCGGCCGGCACCTGGCTGACCGACAGCATGTAGTCGCGAAACACAATCTGCTCGGTGGCGGCGCGGGTCTGCTGCTCCACCTCCGGGCGCTGGCGCCAACCCTGGGCGTCGGCCTGTTCGAGCACAGCCTTTTGCGCCAGCCTCGAGCGAATCCAGGTTTCCAGGGCGCCACGGTTGCCGCGCAGTTGCTCGCGGGATTCGGCCGGCAGGCTGGCCAGCACGCTTTTCAGCTCCGGCAGGTCGATCTGCTGATTGCCCAAACGTGCCACCGCTGGCCCGCTCGGCGCGGAATTGATCACCGGCGCCGGTTGCTGCGCCGCCACCGGGTCACTGCCCGGTCGCAGGCTCAAGCCCACCGCCACCACCAGTAAGGCCAACGCACCCGCGCCGACCATCAGGGTTGGCTTTTTCACAGGACCGGTGCCTCTTCGCCCACCGCCGCGGCCTGCAACTGCGCGGCCTGCTGGCTGTACTCACGCAGGTAGACGATAAATTCCTGCAACAGGCGGTCCCACAACTCCAGCTGGCTGCGCAGGTGCGTGGCGCCAACCCCGGCCACCACCACGTCCATTTCCATCAGCAGGAACTCACCCTGCACCGACAACCGCGCAAAGCGCCGCGAGGCGTTCCATACCGGGGCCAGACCTTCGGGCAACTCGCCCTGCACTCGCAGCGCGCAGCTGTAGGTGAAATCCACATAGCTGCCCTGCTCCGCCGCCGGGTTACCGAAGCGCACGGCGAAGCCGATGCCCTGGCTGGCGCTGAGCAATTGCACGATACCGTTCTGTTCGCTCTGGTTAACCCGGTAGCCGGCGTCCTGCAACAGTTCGGTGAGGCTCTGGACGGTGACGCTGGTGATCAATTCGCTCATGGTGATCTCTTCCTTGTCTATCAGTGATTGGCAGCTGCCTGGGGCGCATCAAAACGGCTCTTGTACAGATCGTCGCCAAAACCCTGGGCCAGTTCTTCGAACTTGACCCGTGCGCTGCTGGCGAAGGGCTGGCGAATGCTCATCACCTCGGCCACATCGATTTTTTCGTAGGCCGCGAGCAGTTGCTGGGCCACGCCGTACATCTGTTGATTCTTGACTGAACATTGCTGCACTTGTGTGTCACGTTCGCTTAAGGCCGCCTGCAGGCGCGCGCGCTCGGCTTCTTTACCCTTGGCCAGCACCAGCAGTTCGTCATAGGCCTTCTTGAATTTGCCGATCTGCTCGTTGCTCGCCGCCACCTGGGCTTGCGCCTGGCTGTGCAGGCTCTGTTGCTGGCCGGCCAATTGCTCGGCGGTGCCACGGGCTTTTTCCAGCTCGGCCGTCAGCTGCTTGATTTGCGCCTGGGCCTGCTTGGCCTGGTTTTCGGCGGCCAGCCGTGCGGCACTGGCCTGGGCCTGTTCGCTTTGCAGCGCCTGCAATTGCTGGGTGGTGCTGCGCAATTGCGTACGCAGGCGCTCCTCCATGCCTTCGGCCGAAGCGCCGGTGGTGACCAGCAGCAGTAACAGCGCGCAGATTCGCGTGTTCATGTGGCATCTCCCTGCGCATCAAAAGCGCGTGTTGAGTTCCAGTTGCATCACATCGACTTCGAACGGCTGGCCATACACTTCGGACGCGCTTAACCAACGCGCACTGGCGTAGATGTTCTTGTCGATACCGTAGTTGCCGCCGATGAAATAACCCTTGGCGTTGGTGCCGCCCAGGTGGAACGACGAGTCGTTGAAGCCGTCGGGCAAGGCGTCCGGCTGGATGTACTTGTAGCCGGCCAACACGTTCCAGTCGCCGCGCTTGCGCATTTCCAGGGCACTGCCGAGGGTGAACGAGACCATCAGCGCATTGCCGCCACTTTCAAACTGGCCATTGCTGTTGAGGTTGTTGACGATCTCGCCTTCGCTGCGCTTGAGCATCTCGCCCTTGTCGTAGGCCAGGTTGTGGATGAAGTTGGCCTGGCTGCGCAGCTTGAAGTCGCTCGGCAGTTCGCTGTCCCAGACCAGGTTGAGGTCCAGCACATCGAACTTGGACGCCAGGCCTACGTATTGCGGGTCGGGCGTGCGGACAGGATCAGCCGGGCTGGTGGTGTTGTTGCGCAGGTTGAATACGCTGTTGCCTTTTTGCATGAAGGCCACGCGTGTGCCGTCGGTGTCGCAACCTGCCGCGCCCTGCCAGGTGGAGCAAGGGCTGGAGCGCTCGCCTTCGATGTCCTGGAACTGGTAGTAGGCAGCGGCGAGCTTGAGACGGTTACTGCGGTTGATCTTCCAGTCGGCGCCAATCTGCCCGCCAAACAGCCATTTGGTGTCGCTGTCTTCCTTGTCGATGCCATTGGTGCTGGCGGTGTCGGAGGTGTATTCGACCGGGAACGCGCCGAGGGTACCGAACAGGCCCCACTCGCTGTTGAGGCTGTGATTGAAGATCGCGGCCACACCGTCGAAGTTGAGGTCGTTGGAATACATCATGTCGGTGGAGTAGAACGGGTTGCCAATACGCCCGGCGGTCAACGTCATGTAGTCGGTGGTTTTCCAGCTCAGGTAACCCTGGTCGAGCCAGATGTCCTTTTTGCCAAAGCCGCCGCCCAGGGTCTGGGTGGTGGACACCGGGTTATTGTCGGAGCCGGTGGCGATACGAATGCCGGCGGTCCATTCCGGCGAGATCACCGCTTTCATGCCCAGGCGTGCCCGCAGGCGGAACAGGTTTTCGCGGTCCTCGCGGGTGTTGATCAGCGGCGGGAACTTGCTGTTGGAGTTTTTGTTGACGTCGTACGGGCCGGTGTCATTGAGCTTGGCGTAGTCGGTGATGGTGTTGTCGTTGCGGCCGGAGAAGTAGCGCGACTCGTCGCGCAGACGGATATCGCCATCAAAGCTGATGCGCGAGATCCAGTCGGGGAAGGTATTGGGCTGCGCCCAGTTTTCCTGCTTGGCGGTGGACATGACTTCGGCTTTGACCTGGTCGCGAATCTGGTCGCGCACCGCCTGCGGCACGTACTGCACACGCACATCGCCGGGCGCGGTCGCCGGGCCGCTGGCAACCACCGGCGCAGCGTTGGCCTGGCGGGCCTGCTGGGCTTCTTTTTCGGCCTGGGCGATCAGCCCGTTGGCGGTGTCCTGGGTCAGCACACCTTGCTGCACCAGCAGGCGGATCAGGTTGATGGTGACGTTTTCCGAAGGCGCAACCGGGGCTGCCGCCGCTTGCCCGACCAGGGTCGCGATGACCATGCCAACCGCCAGGGTCAGTCGATTCACGGGGGAAATCATGTGTACGCAACTCCTGTAAAAACCGTTGATAAAAAGTCGTTGAAAACGTATGCGGTCAATCCGGGCGCCGGCCCTTGAGGGACAGGCGCATGGGCAGCGTCAGCGACGCCGGAGGTTTCTGGGTGGCGCGCGGCGCACGGACCAGTGCGAGCATCTGGGCGTCGGTGTCGGCATCCCCGCTGGACTTGGCCACTACGGCCTTGGTGACCTGGCCCTCGGCGCCCAACCACAGGTCGATCTGTATCGCAAAGGCCTTCTTGCGCAGCTCCGGGTCTTCGCGCATCAGGCGCTGATACGTACCGGCCAGGTACTGCTTGTAAGTGCCGGTCCCCAGCCCGCCGCCGCCATTGCCGGCCATGCCGCCGCCCTTGCCAGCGCCGATGTTGAAGCCGTCATTGCCGGACTGCGCATCGCCGTCGATCTGCATCGGGTTGGCCAGGTCTTCATTCGGTGACGGCGGTGCTTCCTCGGCTGGCTTGACCGCTTCGGGCTCGGGGCTCGGCACCGGCTCCGGGACTTTCTCTTCAACCTGAGGCTCGGGCTCCTTGGGCTTTTCCGGTGGTGGCGGCGGCAGTGGCGGCAACGGGATAATCGTCGGCACCTTCGGCGCTTCACGGCGTACGCCACTCATGTCATTGGCCCACTGCCAGAGAAACCAGGCCGCCACGGCGCCCAGCAACAGGCCGGCGCCCCACTTCAACGGGCGCAACGGCGGTTTGTTCTTCACGGGCAATGGCGCGATCGGGATCTGTGCGGTCATGACTCAGCCCTGGCTCGGTTTGCCGGTGACCAGCCCGACCTGGGACAGCTCCAGCCGACGCAGCAGGTCGAGCACCTCGATGACCTTCTGGTACTGCACCATCGCGTCACCGCGCACGATCACCGGGAAGTCCGGGTTCAGCGCTTTCTCGATGCGCAGGCGTTCTTCCAGTTCGCCGAGGGTCACCGGGTAAGCATCGAGGAACACCTGGCCGCCGTCGTTCACGGAGATGGCCTTGGTCTTGGCCTCCGACAGCGACACCGAGGCGCTGGCCTTGGGCAGGTGAATCTGGATCCCAGAAACCTGGGCGGTGGCGGTGAGGATAAACATCACCAGCACCACCATCAGCACGTCCACCAGGGGCGTGATGTTGATGCTGTCGACGGCGGCATCATCGTCATCGTCGTGGGAGGCATTTACGGAAGCCATGGCGATTCTCCTCAGGCCGGAACCGATGCGTGATGGTCGCGGCGGTGCGCGGCTTCACTGTGCTGGCTCTCGCCGTGCATCTCCGCCAGGCGGGTGATGAACTCGTCGACGAACACGCGCATGTCGGCGCTGACTTCCTTGTTGCGCGTGATCAGGCGGTTGTAGCCAAACAACGCGGGGATCGCGACAAACAGGCCCATGGCCGTGGCCAGCAAGGCCGCCGCCATGCCTGGGGCGATGGCGTTGATGTTCACGTCGCCGGCCATGGCCGTGCCGAGGAACACCACCATGATCCCCAGCACCGTACCGAGCAGGCCGATGTACGGGCCGCCGGCGATGGCGTTGGACAGGGTCGACAACTTGGCACTCAGGGCCTGGTTCTCACGGGTGCGTACACCGTCCATGGAGCAACGGATCGCTTCGATTGTGGCCGCCGACACCGACGAGGTGTCGGCGCCCTGGGCACGGCGGGTACGGATCTCCTTGACCGCCACCAGGTATAGGCGCCACAGCGAAGAATGGCTCAGGCGCTCAGCCAACTGCGCGTCGTCGGCATACATCTCCAGGCGCGTGCCGATCTGGGCGAAGTGCTCGCGGAACACTTGGTTGGCACTGCTCAGACGGCTGACCTGGCGGTTCTTGCGCAGCATGATGACCCACGACTGGAACATCATCGCCACCAGCACCAGGATGATCACCCAGGCGTCCACCGGCACGGCGTTGAGCAAAAAGCCCAGGCTGCCGAAGCCCATGCCGGACTGTTCTTCATCCACGCCGTAGGCCACCAGTTTCGACTCGGCGCCCTGGGCACTCGCGTCAGCCAGCAACAGCGCGGCCGGGCGTGCCACCTTGGACAGGCGCAGCTCATCCATGGCCCCGGCGAACGGCAGGTGCGTGCTGCCGGCGTCCGGCAAGTCGGCGCCGACCGCCAACTGCGTATTGAACGCGGGCATGGCCACGGCGAGGTTGGCGGTTTCACGGCCATTCACATACAGCGTGACTTTTTCGCCCTCGGCGGTGAACGCCAGGTGCTGCCATTGGCCAGGGTTCAGCGGCTGGGTCGACACGACGCGCTGGCCGTCGATCTCCACAAACGGCGTGCCTTGGTTCAGGCCCAGCAACAGGCTGTGGGGGCCGTCACGCCGGGCCAACACGATTTGCTCGCCACTGGCCTGGTCCAGGCGCAGCCAGGCGCTGAAGGTGAAGGCAGCGCCGGCGGTGTGTTGCAGCGACGGGCTGGCCGGCAACATCAGCGGCTGGCCGCCGAACTGCAAGGCGCGGCCGATCACGCCGTCGATACTCGCGCCGGTGGCGTTCAGCGCCGTGTTGGCGTAGGCCGTGGTGTCGCGGGCCGGTGTGCCGTTGGCACCGTCAAAGTGGTAGAGCGCGGTGTAATTCGGATCAAACGTCAGTTGGCCATTGGCGGTGGCCGGGGCCTTCTGGTTGCCGTAGTACATCCAGATGTCCTGGCGCTGGCCGCCTTCGACCTTGGGCACATCGACCCAGATCAGCGCCATGCCCATCAATGGGTCGAAGCTTTCGATCTGGTAATTGAACACGGTCTTGTCATCGGCACCCACAAAGCGCAGGTCGCTGCCGTCATCCTTGACCCCGTCAAAGGTAAAGTTGCCGGTGTGCAGGCGCACCAGCAACGCGGTGCGGCCCAGGGCCTGATTGATCGCGGCGCCTTGGGCGGTGGTGTCCACCGAAATCTGTTTGCGGTAGTGCCAATCGTCCTGCCACCAGGCATGGGCGGTGGCCGGGAGCGCGAAGCCCAGGCAGATCAACAGGCTCAGGAATAGGCGTTGCATGGGTGAAGTCTCCGGAAGAAAAAGTCAGAAAGTCGCCTGCACACTGAAGTGCAGTCGCGAGTCCTGTTTCTGGGTGTTCGGTCCATCGAGCAGCGGGTAACCCCAATCCAGGCTGCCGGACAACCACTTGCTCAAACTGGCACGGGTGCCAAGGCCGACACTGGCCAGGCTGTATTCATCTTCTTGCTCGGGCAGCGGGTCGTGCAGGCGCATGCGCGCGCCTTCGGCGAACGCATAGAAGCGCCACTCCTGCACATAACTGCCGAGGAACTTGGCCAGGGACGGCGTGCGCAGTTCCTGGGAGAGCAAATACCCCTCGTCCCCGGTGCGCTCGGCCGCCAGGTAACCGCGCACCGAGGTGGCGCCGCCGGCGGAATACTGCTCGTTGGACACCAGCGGCCCGGAGGCCAGCTGGAAAGCCCCCTTGGAGGCCGACTGCCAATCGTTGGCGAAGGTGTAGGTGTAATTCAGGTCGCCCTTGAGCACGGCGAAACTGGCACTGGCCTTGTAGCGCTTGTAATCGAACTCTTCGGCGTCGCTGCCGTAGCCAAAGAATGCGCGGGTGCCGACGACCAGGTTCAAGCCCAGCCCCAGCTGGGATTGCTCGGTGTAGCGATAGCCGTTGTAGCCCAGTGTGAACGGTGCGTACTTGAGCGGCACCTGGTCGCTGCTGGAGCCGAACTTCATCTGCTCGTCGAAGTCCTTGAAGTCGATCCCGAACGAGAACGAGTTGGCCCAGTTGCCCGCCGCCGGCAAGCTGTAGATGGCGGACACGCCGTAGGAGTGGCCCTTGCCCAACACGTTGCTGCCGCCGATGGTGGCGATGTTGCTGTCGGACTGGTAACCGGAGAACTGCAAGGTCCAGCGCTCATCCAGCGGCGCACTGTAGGAGCCCGACCAGACCTTGGCGTTGGCGGTGTCCTGGGGCGCGGTGAAGTAGGTCAGGGAAATGCTGTGGCCCAGTTGCCAGAGGTTGTCGTAGCCCAGGGTGGCGACCGAGCGCAGTTTCTCGGTGTCGGCGCTGTAATCGTTGTTCAGGCCGATACTGGCGTGCCAGGGGTTCTGGTCTTCGACCTGCAGATCCACGTCCATGGTGCCGGGGCGCTGGCCTTCGCGTACCAGTGGCGTGACCTGCCGACCGGCACTGCGGTTGAGCCCGGCCAGTTGGGTTTGCACCGTGGTGAAATCCGGTACCGCGCCTTCCTTGAGCCCCGGCACTTCGTCGCGAATCTCCACCGGCGAGTAGTGCTTGGCGCCGACCACACGCACGCGGCCCACCTTGGTTTCGCTGACCTGCAGATAGACGATGCCGTCATCGACCTTCTGCTCCGGCAGCTCGACAAACACCGACTGGTAACCACGCGCCTGATAGATCTTCTGCAACGCATCGCGTGCGCCTTCGATATCGTCCAGGGTCTTTTGCGGGCCGAGGAACGGGTACACCGCCTCCTCGATCGTCGCCGCATCGAGCACGGTATTGCCACGCACGAAGTACTCGTTGACGTCCACCTTGCGCGCCGGGGCTTGCTCGCCCTCTTCGGCCCACACCGGTTGCGCCAGGACGCCCAGCGTCAGGCAGCACAACGCCAGCGTTGATTTGAACAGATGCTCCACACCGCCCCCTAACTGTCTAAGATTTTGCGCCGTCGCCGATTGCACGGCGTCTGGCCTGCTCAATTGCTGCTGGTCGAAAGATGGCTGTGCCGCGCCAGCCAGGTGTGCAGCAAGGCGAAGTTCAGGGAGAACTCCGGCATGTGCAGCAAGGCGCCACAGAACACTTCACCGATGATGGTCTGGATCAACTGCACGGCCTGCGGGTTGTTCAACAGGCTGGCGATGTCGCGCTGCAGGACGTGGATGCTCCACACCTTCTGGTTCAGCTCCAGGCCGACGAACCAGCGAAACAGCAGGTTGTAGTTCAGTTGCTCGTGCAGCTGCTGTTCGCTGGGTACCGAATACAGCAGTTGCAGCAGCAGGATCTGCACCACGGTCTGCGGCGCGATCAACATGCCCGGCTCGACCTGGAGCAGGTCGCGATGCTGCTCGAGCACCTCTTCGATCTGCGGGCGCAACAACACCAGCGAATGCCCCGCCGGGATGTAGCTGGACACTTCCTTCAAGGCGCCCTGCCAGTCGTCCTGGGAGACGATCCACACCCACGGCGCGCCGTAGCGGTACACCGAAACCGGCTTCTTGCGCGCGGCTTCAACGATCTTCGACAGGCGCTGATCGAGCTCTTGCATGCCTACTTTCGAGTAACGTTCCATAGTTCCCATTGCCCCACTCCTGGCGTCCCGCTGACGGCTGGGGAGGCGGCTTGTGGCGGCCTCCAGCGCGTTACATAGGCAAGACGGAAGTGGCTGTGAGCTACCGAACTTTTGTCATGAAAGCTTCATTTGGGATTGTGAGGGGGGCAATTTTTCTGGGGCGGCATGTGCGGCCCTGGAGCCGACCGGAGTTGGGTCTGGTGTACTCGGTAAATGTGGGAGGGGGCTTGCCCCCGATGAGGGAGTGTCAGTCACTTATTTTTTAACTGACCCGGCGCTATCGGGGGCAAGCCCCCTCCCACATTTGGATCTCCATATATCAGATGGACCTCGGTCTGCTTTTGCTCTGCTTTTGCTCTGGCTTTTGATCTTGATCCTAGGCGCCCCGTCAACCACGCTGGCCGAACGCAGGCTTGAATCCGTGGGTAACCCGGCAGGACGCCGGGTTAGCCGTCCTGGGCCAGGGATGGCCCATGTGGGTGAGTCATACCGCGAAGGCCTTTTGCTTACTTTTGGGCCTCTCCAAAAGTGAGTCGCTGTAAGAGCGAAACCATAAGTGGCCGTTACAGCAGCAATGGATATGTACTCATTCCAACTCCAACAAATGGTCGGCCCAAAGGCCGCCATCGGGAGCAAGCCCCCTCCCACATTCCAGTCACGGGGCACCCGTTAGAGAGTCGTCGCACCTACAGTTTTAACCGAGTCCCCCCCAATACCGCTCGGCTATAAGCTCGCAGCCCTTCTGCTTCCCCCAAAAAAATGGGGCGATCACTGATCGCCCCGAACGGTACATCGAGAGGTCCTTCTGAAGTTCTACAAACTGATCTGCCTGCGTTCCTCATCCGTCAACCGCGCCCGCGCCTGTTCACTCAGCGGCCCCGCGCCCAGCACCTGCACCGGGCTGTTGGGGTTGTAGCTGGAGTTTTTCTGCTGCGGCTCCGGATCGCGCGGCAACGGCTCGCTGCCCAGGCTCAGCACCTCCACGGTCATGATCGACGGCCGGCCCTGTTTGGCCGCCGCCTGCTGGCTGCGCGCCGCGTCTTCTGCGGCCTGGGACGCTGCCGCCCCCGCCGCGCTGGCTGAACTCATGGCGCCAGTGTTGACCGTGGCCGACACCGGTACCCCGGACGACTTGCCCTGGGTCTGGATGTTCGCCGCGTTCACCACCCGCAAGGCGGCGATGTTGACGTTACCGGACACACGAATGCCCGCCTCCCCCGCATCGATGGTGCCCATCGGTGCGATCAGGTCGATATCCCCCGCCGGTACTTCCGGGATCGGGTTGAGCGTGGCGATCCCCGCACCGGTACTCGGCACCGACGGCGACAGGCTCACGTTGCCCCAGTTGTCATAGACGCGCTTGGGCGGTGTGTACACCACGGTGGTCTTGGAGCCGCGACCGGCGTTGATGTCACCCTGAGCGGTCCAGGCCATGATCGAGCCGCCGAAGGTGGTCATGATACGGCTCTGGCCAAGCAGGATGCTGCCCAGGGAGTACAGCTGGATATCTCCAGCGCCCTGGGTGATCACCCCAGCCGTGGACGGCGGTGCGGCGCCTTCGATGCCGAACGTCTGGCGGCCACCCGGCGTGAGCATCTGGATCGAGCCACCGAAGTTGGTGTGCACGCCCGCGCCGCCGAACATCGTGATGTCGCCTTTGTAGGTGATCGGGTTGCCGGCCACGTCGGTCTCGGGGAACAACCGGGCAATCGCGGCACGACCACGCACATAGCTGCCCTGGCGCACACTGCCGTCCTGGTTGTACTCACGGCCGGCGGCCTTGAGTTCAGCGAAGTACACGTCGCGGGCTAAGATCCGTTGTTGTTCGGCGGGCAGTTCAGCGTAGTAGGTACGGGCCTGTTCGCTGTCGCCGGCGAAGCCGAAGCGTTCGGTGAGCCAAGACACCAGTTCACTCTCGTAGGTCTTGGCGACTTTGCTGCCCTGCAACGACTCACCCGATTGCGCCAGGTTGGCGGGGTTTAGGTAAGCCTCGACGAAGCGACGGTAATCCGGGCCGTTGAGGCCCGCGCCGGCTTGCATGACAATGCTTGCGCCAGGGCGGCTATCGCCCGCCGCCACAGCACCCAGGCTGTTCACAGCGACTTTGTCTTCCATCTGGATGTTGCGCCCCGCCGTCAGTTCCAGGGTACCGGGGCCGGCAACGTTAAAGCTGCTGTAGAGGATGTCGCGGCCAGCGCTGGCGATGGAGATATCGGTGGGGCTGTTGTGTACGAACAGGTTGCCGATGAAGGTGTATTGCCCCGTGTCCGTGACACCACCGCTGGCACCACTCAAGCGCGTGCCGCTGCCGACAATATCGCGCCCGGCCTGCATCCACACCGGGCCTGCGCCTTCGTAAAAGGTTTGCCCGAGCCGAGCGTCACCCGCTCCCGTGATCGTGAGGGCGCGCCCACTGTTGACGCCCAGCAGGTCCCCGCTCAGCGCATAGAAACGTGCAGGTTCCAGGGCGTCACCCCAGGCCATACTGACCGTGTTGGGGCCAAAGGCAAACAGCGGGGAAACCATGAAGGTGGCTTTGCTGCCATCGCTGGACAGATTACCGCTACCGCTTACCGGGATCTGATTGCTCAGGAAGCCGAGAAACGCCGGGTGCAAAATCGTCGCCAGGCTTTGCGGGGCTGCGCTGGAGCGGCTGATGGGCAGGTCGCCGCCGTAGATCGAGTCGCCGGCGAGCAGTTCCAGTTGCCCGTTGGCCGAAGGCGCCAGCACCATTGCCCTGAGCGGCGGCACCGTACTTGGGTCACCGCTTGATGCACGGCCGTAATACAGGCTGCCGCTGGCGGCGACGGCGCGCAAGGTGGCGGGATAGACGGCTGCCATGTCGGTGTCCAGCGTCTGGGTCAGGGGCGTGAGGTTGCCCCCGGCGGAAAACAGGTCCACCGCCGTGCGGTCGGTCCACAGACTGAACCAGCTGTGTCCAATCCCGTTGATGCCACCGCTCGCGTAGGCCAACGCGTTGACTTGCGGCGCGCGGCCCGGGTCGGCGACATCCTGCAACACCAGGTCACCGCGGGTGGCCAGACTGAAAGTAGCGTCACCCGGCAACAGGCTCAAACCACCAGCCGCCCTGGCGGACGTGGAACGCAGCGGATCGTAGGCGCGCACTTCGCTCGGGCTCTGGTAGCTGGCCTGGTTACCATACAGCAGCGTCAGGCTACCCAGAGCGCCGCCAGTGAGTTGTACATGCCCTCGCGTATTCACCAGTGCGCCATTGAGGTGGTCTGTGTTGATCTGGCTGGCTGGGTTTAACGCTCCGCCGACCCGCAGGTTCAGATCGCCGCCACCGGTCAGTTGGACGCTGCCATCGGTGGCGACGCGGCCGGTGCTGCCGACGGCCAATACCAGGCCTTGGCTGCGGGCGCTGACGTTCTGGGCTGTTGGCGACACAGGGCTGATGATCCCTGCATCGCCGCCGACATCAACATTGAGGTTGCCGCCACCCAAGGTGCCGAACCCGGTGAACCCGACCATCTGGTCCGACCGCTGGCTTGCCACATAGGAACCAAAATTGATCCACCAGGCGGTGGCTTGCGCCTGGCTGCCACTGAGGCCATTGCCCTGACGCCACAACCAGTTGCCGACGTTGGTTGAGTCCACACCGAGATCGCCTAACGGACGCCCGATGCTAATCAGCGACGGGCTGGTGATATTGCCAGTCAGGTTGCCACCCGCTTTAACCAGCAAATTGCCACCCATCTCCGGGTACCACGCGCGGTACAGGCTGTCAGTGCCACCATTGACCAGCTTTTCGTTCGCCCCTGCGTCCCCGAGAACCTTGTCATTGCTACCCAAGGCGCGCTTGAGATTATAGGGGGCGTTGGCGGAGGTGCCGGCGGATGCGCTGCCGGCAGTGTAGACACCGAACAGCGACTCCATGCTCAGGTTACCGGCGGCCAGCAGATCCAGATCCGCTGCACCGGTACGTATTACGCTGAAGCGGGTGCTGCTACCCGAAACCAGGGTATAGGCATCGCCTTGCGTGGAGCAGAACTCAGGAAAATCAGTACACACCTCCGGGTAGTTAATACCAGCAAAATCAATAGGCTGCCCCGTCATGCTGTCATCGCCAAACCAGCCGACGGACCCCTCTTCGGTCCAGACCACAGCTGCCTGTCCGTACATACCATAATGACTGTCCGCCAATCGCAGATTGCCGCTTACCGGATGCGGTTGCAGCAGGCGACTGTCGGCTGCCTCAGTGTCGGCCCCCGCAACCAGGCGAATCGACCACGACTGCGCACCCTCCTCCAGCATGGGTGCAATTGCCCAGTTCTTGCCTGGGTGGCCGGCGTCACGCAACGTCACCGACTCCACGCCGCCCGGCAGCTTCACGTCTGTCCCCGACGGCAACAGGGCGCCCCGGGGCAGCACTCGGCTGGCGGTCAGCGTCACCTTGGTGGCCAATGGCACGCCCTTGGGCCAGATCAAGCCGTCGACACTGGCTGACGTGCTCAACAGGCTGCCGGCATCCAGGACACTGCCGATGGCGAGGGTCTGGCTCTGAGTCAGCAACGTGCCCGCCGCGAACAGCACATTGCCCGAGGCATCCCGAACAGCCGCCGCCAACACCGTACCCGCCGGGAGTACCAACGGTTGTTTGAGCGTAGCCGCGACGGGCAATCGGGTGCCCGCCGGCAGAAACAGGGGGTTGGTCAGTACATCGAAATTAAGCGCAGCGCCCGCAGGGAACACAGTGCCCATCTCCAGGGTCACGCCGCTGCCCGGTACCACCACGGTGCCGCCGGTGTAGTCGATACCGGCGCGCAGCACCCAGCCATTGTCATCGTCGGTGGGCGGTGGCGCGGCAAAACCGTCGTTGATGCTGCCATAGATATTCAGGTCGCCACCGGCGCGCAGGGTCAGGCTGCCGGACTCGGTCTTGGCCGTTGATTTGAGGCTGGCGTAGCGATAGCTGGAGAGGTCCAGGTCGCCCTGCACCACCAGGTCGCCGTCCGGGGTTTTGCTGATGATCTCTACGCCGGGACGCAGATGGAAAACATCACCGTAAGTTGCGTTGTTCAAGCCGGCGAGCTTCTGCAGCAAGTTGCTGTTAACACGCGCGGCGTTGATGAAATTCGTATTTGCTGGATCGACGACTTTCGTGAGGTAGTCCTGATCAATCACTTGGTAGGGGCGCCCATTGGGCGTTTCATCGGTTTTGGTCGGGGCATCGTCGTAGGTTCTCATGCCGTTGAGCGCAATCGAACGCGCGCCCTGGATAGTCAACGGCCCACTGGCGTCGATGGCGATGTCATCGCCGCCCACGCGCGGCGCATTGAGCTCCAGCGTGCCACGGTTGCGCCCGTCATTGCCGGTCGCGGCCTCGGTGCCATGGCGCAGGTCGATGCGCGCGCCATTGGCCAGGGTCAACTGGCCTTGGCCAGAGCTGAGGACCACGATGGCGCGGTTGGGCGAGTCGATGATCTTGCCGTAGCTGTCCACGCGTAATTGCGTGCCATGGGCGTCCAGCACGGCGCTGCCGTCGAGGGTCAGGCCGTTTTTCGCGGCCAGGTTGATGCTGCCCACGCGCTCACCGCTGGCATCTACCAGGCCGGTCACGCGCAGGCTGCCGTTGTCGATCGAGACGTTGACGTTGTTGGCCTTGACGTCGTTGCCGATGGTCAGGTCGCCCTGCTTGAGCTGGAAGCTGCGCGCACCATAGACCTGGCCCTGATTGAGGCGCTGGTTGAGCGCGGCGAACTGGTCGCTCAGGGTGCCACTGGCAGCCAGCCGCTGGGCCTGGATTTCAACCGAACCGGCCAGGTACGGCACCAGCGTGCCGCCAGCATCGTAGTAACCGCTGCTGCCGGCGACGATTTTGCCCGACAGGTCGACGATGCCCGCCGCGCCGTCCACGGCCACTGCGCGCAACCGGCCCGCCTGGTTGTGCTGCGCCGACAGGTCGATGGTCGAACCGGCCGCCTGCAGCACATTACCTGCGCGGCTTTCCAGCAGCACTTCACCTCCCGCGCTGTACTTGGTCAGGTCGTTGAAGGGGATGGCACGGCCTGCCACATCAATCGATGCGACGTCGGTCAGCACCACATCGCCACGGGCACCCAAGGTCACCTTGCCGCTGGGCAGTACCACGGCACTGGCCAGGCGCAGGCTGTCGCCCTGCAACGACAACTCGCCGCCGATACCGTCCACCTTGCCCACCGTGCCCTGCGAAGCGCTCACATCAATTGCACCACCAGCGGTAATACGGTTGACCGAACCGGCTTCTCCGGTCATCAGCGGCGTGAGGATATTCAGGTTGCCGCCGCTGTAGGCAAAGCCCTTGATCGCATCAAACGCGCCCTGGCTCTGGTACACCGAGAGGCTGCCCTTGTGGTTGGCGGTGATGCGCTCACTAGCATTGAGGTTGACGTTGGCAAAGCCCAGGGCGAGGCGGTCGAAGGTCTTGGTCGTGCTCGGCTGGGCAAAATCCCCATAGCCGAATTCGATACGCTCGGCATTGATGTCCAGGCGCCCGCTGCCGCTGCCGGCACCGCCGGTCACCGCCGCCACAGGCGGCGCGACGGCACCTTGCCAGATCAGGTTGGCGGTGTGGATAGTCGCCACGTCGTTCAAACCGCCAGAGCCGTAGATCGCCGGCGTGGACAGCATCAGGTTGCTCAGCAACGACTTGCCGGTCACGGCGTCATAAGTGTCCAGGGTGGTGGTGCCGTAGAAGTTAAAGCTGTCACGCGCCGACAGTTGAAGGGTTTCCAGCGCCGGGGCGCCGAATTGGGTGTCACCGCGCAGCAGGCGTTCCAGCACTTGCTGGTTGAGGGTCATACCCACCGGCAGGCGATTGTTGGCGGCTGCAGCGGCCAGGGCTTCGGGGCTGCCGACGTTGATGCTGGACACGCCCAGGTTCAGGTGGCGGGTGCCATAGCGCACCTCATCGCCCATCTGCAGGGAGCTGTCGGTCAAGGTAACGATGCTGCCTTCGGAATACAGGGCTGTCTGGCCGCTGCAGGGCGCGCTGTTGCACACGCCTAACTGGATGCCCCCACTGATGACTTCGCCCAATGACGGCGCGGCGACTACGTTGAGCAAACCGTTGGACACCGCCAGCATGTTCCCCACGTTATAGACAAAACCGTCACGGGCGTCATAACTGGCCTTGCCACGGCCAATGGTGTTGATCGAGGCACCTTGCTCGACAACGATGCTTCCGATGCCGGTCAGCAGCAGCACTTCCGGCGCGGCCAGGTTGGCACCGTCGCGTAGAATAATGGAGCTGGTACTGCCGCTGGCGACGTTAATATAGTTGCCGGCCTGGCCGTAATTAACCACCGTCATCCCGCCGATCACCAGACGTGAAGCGCCCAGGGCATTCAAGCTTTGCGCGTGCACGCTGATACCGTCGAAACCACTGCTGGCGCCCTTGCCCGCCGCCACGATTTCGATGTCCCTTCCAATCCCCCCTTCTGTGTTGACCAACGCCACTGTGCCGCCGTAACCGCCGTCAGCGGCCTCGAAGCGACCGGTGCCCTGGAACGAAAAGGCCTGCGCACCTGCTCCCGGACGCAAAGCCAGTTTCAAGGTCTTGGCATCCACTGGCAGCAGGGCACGGGGCACGCCAAGCCTGGCCGCATCAGCCACGGCGAATTGGGCGTAACCGGTTTCGTTGTACTGTGAGTATCGGCGTAAGGTATCGGCGGAGGTCAGGATCACCTGGCTCGACAGGCTACTGCCGATGCCGGTATTGGCGATGGACAGACGCCCCGCCGTCGACCATGAGCCATTGCGCATCTGCTGGGTTGCACCTTCACCACCAAACCCGGCCAGGCCATTGATTTCCACCCGGAATGCACCGGGCATCAAGGCATAGGTGGACGGCATCAGGGTATAGGTGCCCGCCGCAAGCCCCGGCATGCCGCCGCCGATCGTGATTTGCTGGCCAATCAGCGGGTCGACCGCGCCGCCTTCCGGCGCCACGGGCGCATAGCCCGGTTGTACGCCCGGCACAATCGCATAGATCGGGTTGGAGGCCAGCCCCGGCAGTACAAACCCGCCGGTGGCGCCGAACTGCACCAAGGGGTTGTAGCGCGCATCGGTAGAACCGCCACGTCCGGAAATGAACCCAGCCCCGAGTAATTCGCCACCGCCGGACAAATCCACCGTTGCTTCCGGCTGCACCGCCACCGACTGCCCACCCAATACCATCCCGATATACAAACCACCGCCGTTATCCGTTGCGCCCTGGCCAACGAATGTGACTTTCTTGCCGTTGTACATATAGACCTGACCATCCACCGTGCCGCCGTAAGGCAGCACCAGGCCCTTGCCACTCACGGAGGTCAGGCTACCCGGCAACAGTTCAACCTTGCCCGACTTCAGGATGCCGACTTCGATCAGCCCCAGTGGCGCACGCACCACGCCGCCCTGGCGGATATTGGCACCGCCCAGTTGCAGGCGACCGAAGGCCGAATACGGTACAGCGGCTGTGGCGTCGCCGATGCGTTCGATACTCAATGTGCGCGTCGGGTCAAAACCCGAGTTCTCGTTCTGAAACCCCGCCAGCACGCGCGCCCCGACTTCCGTCGCGGGGTACAGCTGCGCGGCGCGCAGGGTCATGTCGCCGCTGGTCACCAGTTGCGTGCTGATGCCCTGTGAGATCACATTCGCATCGGCACCGGCCAGGAAGCGCAGGTCGCCTTGGCTGGTCAGTTGCACATTGTCGAACCCGCGACGCTCGACCGCGACCTGAGCGTTATTCGCCAGCGGCACGTTGCTCTTGTTGCCAAACACCACATTGCCGCGTACATCGATCAAGTTGGCGCTGGCACGCAACTGCGCCGCCGTTGTCAGCGGCGACGGATTGGGCAGCAGCGGCACCGCACGCACATAGGCTTCCTTACTGCTTTGCGCAGGCGCAAGAATGCCGGCCAGCAGCAAGTAAGGCGCCGACAGGCTGACCCGCGAATTGGCCGCCGCCCCCTCGCTGAGGTTGTAACTGGCGCTGTACAACCGCAGGCTTTGGCCCATGTTCAACGACACATCGCCGTCGAAACTCAGCAAGCCGTTGCTGAGCAGGGCCAGGTTGTCGAAACCGCCAGCGGTGATCTGGTCGACACCGAGACGGCCGTGACCGTACTCCAGGCTGGCGCCGGTCGGTAAGGCGCCAGGTTGATGGGTCTGGCTGAGTACCAGCTCGCGCACCTTGAGCACCCGGTCGTTCACCGCGTTTTTCGCGTAATAGGGGCTTTCCAGCGCCAGCGACAAGCTGCCGCCCGCCGCGCCGGCGCCCCCGGCACGCGCGACAAAGCTGCCGTCCAGGTACAGACCATTGTTGGACGCAAAACTGATGCTGCCGCCATTGCTGGCGACCGGCACACGACCCTGGCCTGGAACATCCAGCACCGCCTGGGCACCGGACGCCTCCAGGCGCGCGCCTTCGTGCACCACCACAAACACATCGCCGGCGCTGGCAATGCCGGTGGCCAGGTTGATATCACCACCGATGCTGATCTTGCCGCCATTGAGGACCTGGCCATACACGCTGCCTCGGTTGCTCACCGCCGTGACCGCGCGCGCTGCAACGTCGATCAGCGCGTTCTCGCCCACCCAGATCGAGCGGTCATGACCGGCGGCAATCGGCTGTTCCCAGGCCTGCGGCGCCAGGTTCAGGCCACCCAGGCTGACACTGCCGCCCCAGGCATTCAGGCTGCCGTTGAGGGTCAACTGGCCGACGCTGCGCAGGTTGATGCCCTGGCCGGGATCGACATTGATCACCGCGCCCTGGCCCACGGTCAGGGCGGTGGTCGCCAGTTGTGCGGCGGTGGAATCCTTGGAGCCGGCCGTCAACGTGAGGCTGGCACCGCGACGCTGGGTCAGAACGCCTTGGGTCGGGTTTTCCTGGTAGAGCGCCGGCGTCCAGCGCTCCAAGGCCGTGGCGGGGTCGCTGCCACTCGGCGCGGCCAGCGTCTGCTCGCCCAAACGGTAGACCGGCGTAGTGACATCCACCTGAGTGCCATTCGTGACGAGCAGCCCTTCGTTGCCGGTAATGTCATAGGCCGAGAAGCCCTTGTTGAAGAAATCGCCCGACAGTTGCACGGTACCGCCGTCGGGCGCGGTGGCGCTCTCGCCGATCTGTACCTTGCGCGCCTGCAACGCCAGGGTGCCGCCGCCATTGACACCATAGCCGCGAATCTCGCCGTCCAGCACCAAGGAGCCGAGCGCGCCCAACGTCACGTCGCCGCCCTTGCCGCCGGCGAGCTTGCCATCCACGCCGAGGGTGGCCCCGGAAGACGCATCCACCACACTGCCGGCCGCCAGGCTCACGTTGCCGGTGCCGCGCAGCGATACCTTGCCGCCGTTCACATACGCCACGCCTTCGCGGTTGTTCGGGTCCAGCATCAGGTTGTTCCAACGCCCGGTGGCGTCCAGCTTGACGCCTTCGGCCACATCGACCCGCCCGCTGCCCGCGAGGATCACATCGTCGAGCGCATTGCCGGAATTGAGATTGACCTGATTGAGGATGTTACCCGAGTTGATGGTGCCGCCATGGGCCGTGAGGTTGGCGTTGATGTTGACCACAGGCCCGAACAGGGTGATATCGCCGCCGTCCGCCACATTGAGCGCACCATTGACGGTGATCTGTTGCGTGACACCGACTTTGATCTGATTCGTCACACCGACTTTGATCGCCCCCAGTTGATAGCCATTGAGCTGATCACTGTCGAGCACCATCTTGCCCTGGCGATCCGCCGGCAATGCGGTGGTGAGGTCCAGGCCGTCGGCGATTTTCTGCGTGTTGCGGTCAATCAACACTTCATCGGCAGTGCCGGTCAGCGCATAACGCAGAGTGCCGGTGGTCTTGTTGTAGACCGGCGTGTACCCGCCAATGATCAACTGCGCGCGCTGGGCCATGGCCTTCTGGGATTGCTGGTAACCGTCGAGGTTGATGTTCGGCGCCTGGGTCTGGCGATCGCCCTGGAACACATCGCTGACCACCTGGCCTTCCAGCACCGCGCTGGTGGTGCCGACCACCAGCTTGCCCGCATCGCGGCCCACCGTGTAACCGCTCTCGAAACGGCGTTGCTTGGCGATCATCGGGTTGTAGTAGTAATCGGTCTGGCCCCAGCGCTTGCTGGTGTCTTCATAACCCTTGTAGAACCCGGAATAGAGAATGTCCCCCGGCGCGTTGGACAGCTCATACAGGCGCCCGTCCGGGCCCTTGAGCCAGGTCTGCTGGATATACCCGGCCTGCACGTCCACGGTGCCGCCCGAGAGGTTGATCTGCGCGCCCTTTTGAGTCACCACATCCTTGCCGGTAAACGTCACGGTGCCGCCCTGGGCCATCCACTCACCCACCGAGTGGCCCTGGGTGCCAAGGTAACCACCGACTTCCAGCAGGCCGCCGGCGGTGTACCAGCGATCCGTTGCATAGCCGTTGGTGCCTGCGGGCACAAACACCAGATCGCGCAGGTCGACCCACACATCGTTGTTGATCAACTTCCCGTATTCACGGTTGACCGGCGCGTCACGTTGCTCGTTGCCCTGTACGTTGATCTTGATGTTGTTGGATTCCATCGACACCTTGACGCCGACAGCCCCGGACACGTCGATCATCGCCCCATCGCGCACCAGGCTGCGCCCGGCGGCACTGACCGCGACCTGCCCACCGGTGGCCAGGGTGATCGAGCCTTGCTGGAAATCCACGGTGCCGCCGCTGACGATCTCGATACGCGACTGGTCGGTACGGTCGGCCACCGCACTGAGGTTGTTGAACTGCCCGGTGATCAAGTTGGCGGGCATGCCGTCGAGCTTGATCAGGCCATTGCTTTGCTGGCTGTTCAGCGCAGTGCTGCCACTGCTGTCCAACAGGATCGAAGTGGTACTGCCCTCGCCCAGGGTCACACTGCCAGTGGTATCGGTGGCGGAATTGAGCAGGTGAATCGTGCCACGGGTGTCCACCGACGTGCTGGCCAGGGCCACGCCATTTTGCTGCACCTGGTGCCCGGTCAGGGTGATGTCCCCGGTGGACGCCATGATCAGACCATTGTTGCTGACCTTGCCGGCGCTGCTGCCAGCCTTGAGGCTGGTCGCCACTTCATTGCCGCGCGTGGTGGAGCGGTCGTTGCCAGTGGTACCGACACCCTTGCGGATGTAGAAGCTGTCGCCGGCGGCCAGGGTGGTCTGACCCTTGGCGGTGCTGATAGTACCGGCGTTGTCCACTTCCGCACCCAGCAACAAGGCATAGCCGCCCGCATCCGTCGAAGTGGCCGGGTTATGGGTCTGGATCAGCGCACCACGCTGCACTTCGACCTTGCCCGCCGCGTCGGTGAAGGTCGGCTGGGTGCCGTTACCATCCACGTAAATACCGCTTTGGGTAAACTGCTGGTCGGTGATGTTCGCAGCGGCGGCAACGAGGTTGCGTACGTTGACCTGGCTGGTGCCACTGAAGACCACGCCGTTGCGGTTCACGATCATCACCGTGCCGGCGCCGTTGATCTGGCCCTGGATTTCACTCGGTCGTGCATCGGGGTCGTTGACGCGGTTGAGCACCGCCCAACTGGACTGCTGCTGGAAATCCACCGTGGTGTTGCGCCCGACGTTAAACGTCTCCCAGTTGAGGATCGCCTTGTCGGCGGTCTGCTCGATACTCACCGTGGTCTTGCCACCGGACTGGGTTTGGGTCGGGCCCTTGGCGTTGGTCCAGCCCTGGGTCAGGCTGTTATCCACCTGCAGGCCGCCTTTGCCGAGGCCATCGGGAATCGTCGAGACCTGGCCGAACGCCGCCTGGCGTCCCGCCGCTTGCGCTGCCTGCTGCGCCGCAATCGCCGCGACGCTGGTGTTCAAGGTGCTGATGGAACGCGCCAACTGCTGGTTGACCCGTGCCTGCTGGTTCAGCGAAGGAACCCCCGGCACCTGCCCGGCACTGATCCGCGCCGCCGTCGCCGCCTGGCTCGCACCTTTCTCGGCAAACCAGCTGGAACTGAACGCCGTGGCCGCATGGGCATTGCCCGCCACCATCAACAAGGCAATGGCCTGGGCCAGGGGCTTGAGGCGCAGGACAGTTTCTTGGGCTTTCAGGTTTACCGGTGATTTGCAGCGGACCATCGGGGATCTTCCTTCTTTGTTATCACGCAGGGAGCAAGACAGGCTCACGTATGAGGGTTAGGCGGTTGGCGAGGGGCGGGACTGAACTTCTGTCATGCAAAGTTCATAAAGGCCTGATAGCGGATCGAAAACCCGTACAAACGCAAAAACCAGCAACGGCACAGGCCGTTGCTGATCAGGTGTTGCAGGTCGGTGAAAGCGTGGGTTACAGCGGACGACCTTTACCGTTGCAGACGTTGGTGTTGCCGATGCTCAGGGCGTTGCTGGCGGTCAGGAAGCTGCCGCGAATAGCCAGTTTCCAGTTGGATGGCAACGGTACGAACGCGTTGGCTTCGATAGCCGCATCGTTGTTCGCGGATGCGCCGTAGTGCTTGGTGAAGAACTCTCGCACTTGGCTGGTCTGGGTGGCGTCGGCGTAGCACTGGCTGAAGATCAGGTTGGTGAAGCCCAGGATCGGGTAGCCCGACGATGGGTAGGCCACTACACCGCCGCCCGTCGTTGCACCGAACACCGGCACCCAGGCGTCAGGGTTGCCACGCGCGGTTGTGGCAGGCAGCGGTACTGCGCTGATGGCGGCGGAGACGTTGGCGGCGGCTGGCGAAACGCCCAGGGTGTTGGTGGCGACGTTCTTGCCCACGCGAGCAACTTTGGTCGCGTCATCCAGACCGGCCAACGTTGGCGCGGCGAAGTCAGGGCTCATGTAGGTGATCCCGCCGTCGGTGCCAGACAAGGTCGTCATCACACCTTGGCTACCCGTGGCGGAAACGGCGCCGGTAGGCAAGCCACCGGTGTAGCTGGTGCCGAAGGTGGTGGTGACGTTGAAGGTACCGGTTTCAGCCGTGCACTTGGCGTTGAGGAAGCGAGTGAACAGTTCGGTAGTGCCGCTGCTTTCGCTGCGGTAAACCAATTTGATCGCACCCGTACGACCAGAACCGGTGATGCCGCTCCAGTCAGCAATACGGCCCGAGAACACGCCGCACAACTCGTTGACGCTCAGGTCAACAGCCGCAGTGCCGCTTTTGTTGAAAGGGATGGCAACCGCGGTTCCAACCGAAGGTACTTGAATCAGTTTGCCCCAGCCCGGCTCTTTATCGGTAGCGTAGGTGGCCAGCTCTGTCGAGGTCAGCTTCGAATCACTACCGGCCCAGTGCACGTTCTTGGTGGTGTCAGTGCCGAACTGGATGTACTTGTTTTCCAGAAACGCGATTTTGCCTTTGCCGCTGCCCACACCGATATACGGGGCAAAACCGGCAGGCAATACTTCCGGCGTCAAATACAGTTTTTGCGGCAGGGTTGCGCCGCCACCATTGATGTCAGCCATTGCAGCCTGTGCCGAGCACAGTGCAGCGAGGGTCATGGATACCGCGAGAACGTTGCGCTTAAACATGAAGAATCTCCTTTCGTCGTGTTTGTACGTTGGGGTAGATGGCTCTTGCATGACGCCATGGCTTCGGTCCCAGGCCGTGTCTCGGGGGTGGCGAGGGGTGAGGCCATGGGTAGGAAATTTCGCAGTTTCCGATGACAGCAAAAGGAAAAAACCTCGGGAGGAAGGGCTTGATTTTTAAAAAGATTCTCGGGTGTTTTGGTCATGGTTTTGAGCGGTTTGGCGGCAGGTGACAGCGAGGTTTCAGCGAGGGTTTCGTCAAGGCGGCGCGGGCTGTGACACGGGGCCTGGATGTGACGGAATGAGGAACCCGAGGTTGGGGTCTGGCGATACCGGCCCGCCCCAACATCAACTGAACAGACAGGGTCCAATGTGGGAGGGGGCTTGCTCCCGATAGCGGTGTCAGCTCAGTGGTAGCTGATACACC
>NZ_JBFMHW010000019.1:0-125632 GCF_040754745.1 Pseudomonas sp. SB113 | reverse complement strand
GTGTACCCGACACACCGCAAACGCAGCCTCGCCAAGGCTCGGCAGCTGCTACGGTACTTGCTCATTTCTTCGCTGCATTTTGTGTGTCGAAATATTCGCTGCACGAAATTTTCACATCTTATCCAAGACAATCCGCCGGCTCTATCTCCTTGCCAAGGCCCTGCCTCAGGTGTTTTCAACGGCGGGGCAGCAGTGCTCGTTCAGTAATTAATAGCCTTGATGGCATTGATCGGGCACCATTCGCGCCACTGCAATACTTCGTCACTTAAACTTCCAATGGGTCCTGAAACGACATGGCAAACCCGGACGCCCTGAGTCAGCAGCGAGCTTCTAATCGCCTGCTGCAACCGACCGTCAAATCCCATCTGGCGTACACGCTGCTCTGCGCACTGGTCATGATGGTGATGTTCTCCCTGCTGCGCGTGGCGCTGCTGGCTTACAACCGCGAGATGATCCTCGACACGCCGGCCTCGACCTTCCTTGAAGCGTTCGCCAACGGCCTGCGTTTTGACATACGCCTGGTGGTGTACCTGATCATCCCGTTGCTGCTGGCACTGTTCAGCGTACGGGCCATGGCCGCGCGTGGGTTCTTCCGCTTCTGGCTGACCATTGCGTCCAGCATCGCCCTGTTCCTGGGCTTGATGGAGATGGACTTCTACCGCGAGTTCCACCAGCGCCTCAACGGCTTGGTCTTCCAGTATGTGAAGGAAGACCCGAAAACCGTGATGAGCATGCTCTGGTACGGTTTCCCGGTGGTGCGCTACCTGCTGGCCTGGGCCGTGGGCACGTTGATCCTGAGCATGGCGTTCAAGGGCGCCGACCGCGCCACGCGCCCACGCGGCCCGTTCAGTGGTGGCAGCATCGGTACCCGCCAGGTGGCGCCGTGGTACAGCCGTATCGCGGTGTTCGTGGTGTGCCTGCTGGTCGCCGTGGTTGCCGCCCGTGGCACCCTGCGCCAAGGGCCACCGCTGCGTTGGGGGGATGTCTATACCACCGATTCGAACTTCGCCAACCAATTGGGTCTCAATGGCACCTTGTCGCTGGTCGCGGCGGCCAAGGCCCGGTTCGGTGAAGACCGCTCCAACATCTGGAAGGCCACCCTGGCCCAGCCGCTGGCCACCCAGACCGTGCGTGACATGCTGGTGCTGCCGCAAGAGAAACTGGTCGATACCGACATCGCCGCCGTGCGCCGTGACTACATGCCGCCGGCCGAGAAGACCCTGCCGATCAAGAATGTCGTGGTCATCCTGATGGAAAGCTTCGCCGGTCACTCGGTAGGCGCCCTGGGTCGTCCCGGCAACATCACGCCGTACTTCGACAAACTGTCCAAGGAAGGCCTGCTGTTTGATCGTTTCTTCTCCAACGGCACCCACACCCACCAGGGTATGTTCGCCACCATGGCCTGCTTCCCGAACCTGCCGGGCTTTGAATACCTGATGCAGACCCCGGAAGGCAGCCACAAGCTGTCAGGCCTGCCGCAGTTGCTCAGCGCCCGGGATTTCAACGACGTGTATGTCTACAACGGCGACTTTGCCTGGGACAACCAGTCGGGCTTCTTCAGCAACCAGGGCATGACCAACTTCATCGGCCGCAACGACTTCGTCGACCCGGTGTTCTCCGACCCGACGTGGGGCGTGTCCGACCAGGACATGTTCAACCGTGGCCTGGAAGAGTTGAAGGCCCGTGAAGGCGGCAAGCCGTTCTACGCGCTGCTGCAAACCCTGTCCAACCACACGCCGTACGCATTGCCGACGCCATTGCCGGTCGAGAAAGTCACCGACCGTGGCAGCCTCAACGAGCATTTGACGGCCATGCGTTACTCCGACTGGGCCCTGGGCCAGTTCTTTGAAAAGGCCCGCAAGGAGCCGTACTTCAAGGAAACCCTGTTCGTGATCGTCGGCGACCACGGCTTCGGCAACGAACAGCAGATCACCGAGATGGACCTGGGCCGCTTCAACGTACCGATGCTGATGATTGCACCGGGCATGCAGGAGAAGTTCGGCGAGCGTGACCACACCGTGGGCACCCAGATCGACATCGTGCCGACCATCATGGGCCGCCTGGGTGGCGACACCCTGCACCAATGCTGGGGCCGTGACCTGCTGAACCTGCCGGAAGGCGACAAGGGCTTCGGCGTGATCAAACCCTCGGGCAGCGACCAGACCGTGGCCTTGGTTACCGCAGACCGTATCCTGGTACTGCCCAAGGAAATGCCACCGAAGTTGTGGGAATACGAACTGGGCGCCAACCCTACCGGTAAAGTGATTGCCGAATCGCCGGACGAGGCGGCATTGAAGCAGAAACTTGAGTCGTTCCTGCAAACGGCGACCAAGAGCCTGCTGGATAACACCGCCGGTGTGATTAACGGCAAACCGGACTAACTAACCGGCAATAAAAAAGAGGCCTTAACAGGCCTCTTTTTTTTTGTGCGGATTTTATATCCGGCCGAGTAACAACAGCACCAGCAGGACAACCAGCACGACACCCAGGATACCCGACGGGCCATAGCCCCAGTTGCGCGAGTGCGGGAATACCGGCAGGCCGCCGACCAGCAGGAGGATCAAGATAATGATCAGAATCAGGCTCATGGTTTTTTTCCTTATTGTCTTTCTGCAAAGACCGGTTGTTTAACGATAGGCCTGCAGAGTTAATTACAGACGCCTTAACAACTCCGACTCTGCCGCTTCGCAGAAAATTCCATGTTTTTTAAAGCATTTCGATCAGTCGCTTATTTCTTTTAATTCACCCGCACTTACCGCTTATTAGTTGAAAAACATTGAACTTAGGCTAAGGGCAGGGATCCGACCCGGCCCACGGTTTGCCTGGGGCATTCATCACTCTGATGGTGCGTGGGTGCAGGAAAAACCTTCGCTACACTGCCGATCACTTCTTCTGTGAACCACAAGGCTACTTCCTATGCAAAATCGCATGATGATCACTGGCGCCGGGTCCGGCCTGGGTCGTGAAATCGCTCTGCGCTGGGCCCGCGAGGGCTGGCAGTTGGCCTTGTCGGACGTCAGCGAGCCAGGCTTGCAGGAAACCCTCAAGTTAGTGCGCGAGGCCGGTGGCGATGGCTTTATCCAGCGCTGCGACGTGCGTGACTACAGCCAGCTCACCGCGTTTGCCCAGGCCTGCGAAGTGAAGCTCGGCGGCATCGATGTGATCGTCAACAATGCCGGTGTGGCCTCGGGTGGCTTCTTCGCCGAGCTGTCCCTGGAGGACTGGGACTGGCAGATCGCAATCAACCTGATGGGCGTGGTCAAGGGCTGCAAGGCGTTCCTGCCGCTGCTGGAAAAGAGCAAGGGCCGCATCATCAACATCGCCTCGATGGCGGCACTGATGCAAGGGCCGGCCATGAGCAACTACAACGTGGCGAAGGCCGGTGTGGTGGCGCTGTCGGAGAGTTTGCTGGTGGAGCTCAAGCAGCAGGAAGTCGGGGTGCACGTGGTGTGCCCGTCGTTCTTCCAGACCAACCTGCTGGATTCGTTCCGTGGGCCGACGCCGGCCATGAAGGCCCAGGTGGGCAAGTTGCTCGAGAGCTCGCCGATCTCGGCGGCGGACATTGCCGACTACATCTACCAGCGTGTGGCGCAGGGCGAATTCATGATCCTGCCCCATGAGCAAGGGCGGATGGCGTGGGCATTGAAGCAGAAGAACCCGCAGTTGCTCTATGACGAAATGACCACCATGGCCGACAAGATGCGCGCCAAGGCACAGGCTGTTAAAGGCTGATCACGCAGTAGTCTGTCAGGCAATTTACCTGCATAGGTAGGCATTGCCTGATTTTGCCGCGAGGCATTGCTGCGCCCACACCCAGCGCGCATGGTCGGGGTCCTGTTAGTCAATAAGGGACAACCGCCATGCTGGTCTTAAGCCGCGCCGTAGGCGAAATCATCTCCATCGGTGATGACATCACCGTGCACATTCTTGAGTTGAACGGTAACCAAGTGAAATTCGGGGTTGCCGCGCCCGTCGGGGTGCATGTCCACCGCGCCGAGGTCTACCAGAAGATCCTCGAGCGTCAAGCCACGCAATCCCAGCCCGCCACCAACCCCTGAGTCAGTCGAACAGATGCTTGGGCACATCGTGCTTGAGCATCAACTGGCACTGCTCGCTGTCCGGGTCGAACACGATCAGCGCCTGGCCCTTGGTCAGCGCCTGGCGTACGCGCAGTACGCGGGTTTCCAGGGGCGTGTCGTCGCCATTGTCGGTGCCGTCGCGGGTCACGAAGTCTTCGATAAGGCGGGTCAGGGTGTCGACTTCAAGTGCGTCGTAGGGAATCAGCATACAAGCCTCAGGTGATGGATCCCGGCGATGCTACTGCGCCGGGGTTCCAGTTACCAGCTGTTGCCAGCGTCAGGACTTCTGCCCGACCAGGCTGTCCACCGACGGCACGCGCGTGTCGCTCTCCATCTGCGTTTCGTGCTCGATCTGATGGCTGAACCGATCCAATGAACCCTGGGCCGGTTGGGCGTCACTGGCGAACACCGGCGGGCTGAGGATATACGCGCCCAGCAGGCGGCTCAGCGCGGCCAGGCTGTCGATATGGGTGCGCTCATAGCCATGGGTCGCATCGCAACCGAACGCCAGCAGCGCCGTGCGGATGTCATGCCCGGCCGTCACCGCCGAGTGGGCGTCGCTGAAGTAATAGCGGAACAGGTCGCGGCGCACGGGCAAGTCGTTATCCGAGGCCAGACGCAGCAAGTGGCGTGAGAGGTGATAGTCATACGGCCCGCCGGAATCCTGCATCGCCACGCTGACCGCATGCTCGCTGGAGTGCTGGCCGGGGGCGACCGGGGCAATGTCGATACCGACAAACTCACTTACATCCCAAGGCAGTGCCGCCGCAGCGCCGCTGCCGGTTTCTTCGGTGATGGTGAACAGCGGGTGGCAGTCGATCAGCAACGGTTCGCCGCTGTCGATGATGGCCTTGAGCGCGGCCAACAGCGCGGCGACGCCGGCTTTGTCGTCCAGGTGGCGTGCACTGATATGCCCGCTTTCGGTGAACTCGGGCAACGGGTCGAACGCCACGTAGTCACCGATGCCGATCCCGAGGGAATCGCAATCGGCGCGGGTGGCGCAATAGGCGTCCAGGCGCAATTCCACGTGGTCCCAGCTCACCGGCATTTCATCCACGGCGGTGTTGAACGCGTGCCCGGAGGCCATCAACGGCAACACGCTGCCACGGATCACCCCGTTGTCGGTGAACAGGCTGACGCGGCTGCCTTCGGCAAAGCGGCTTGACCAGCAGCCAACCGGGGCGAGGGTCAGGCGGCCATTGTCCTTGATCGCGCGCACGGCGGCGCCGATGGTGTCGAGGTGCGCGGACACCGCGCGGTCGGGGCTGTTTTTCTGGCCCTTGAGGGTGGCGCGAATGGTCCCGCGCCGGGTCATTTCAAACGGGATGCCGAGTTCTTCCAGGCGCTCGGCGACGTAGCGCACGATGGTGTCGGTAAACCCGGTGGGGCTGGGAATGGCGAGCATTTCCAGCAGCACTTTTTGCAGGTAGTTGAGATCCGGCTCGGGGATGGTTCGGCTCATAAAGGTTTCCTTTAGTTGCAAGCTTTGAGCTGCAAGCTTTAAGTTAAAAGCGGTATCTGAGGCTTGCCAGCATTGCTCTACGCTTGAGGCTTGCAGCTTGTAACTTGAGGCTATCCACTGTGGGGGAATAACAGGTCCACAAACTTCTCCGCCGTCGGCTGCGGTTCATGGTTGGCCAGGCCGGCCCGCTCGTTGGCTTCGATAAACACGTATTCGGGTTGATCGGCGGCGGGCACCATCAGGTCCAGGCCCACCATCGGGATGTCCAGGGCGCGGGCAGCACGCACGGCGGCGTCCACCAGCGTGGGGTGGAGGATCGCCGTGACGTCTTCCAGGCAACCGCCGGTGTGCAGGTTGGCGGTACGGCGTACGGCGAGCGTCTTGCCACGGGGCAGGATGCTGCTGTAGTCGTAGCCGGCGGCGGCCAGGGTGCGCTCGGTTTCGGCATCCACGGGGATTTTGCTCTCTCCGTCGGTAGCCGCCTGGCGTCGCCGGCTCTGGGCTTCGATCAGCGCGCCGATGGAATGCTGGCCATCACCGGTCACTTCGGCGGGGCGGCGGATTGCGGCGGCGACCACCTCGAAACCGATCACCAGGATGCGCAGGTCCAGGCCTTCGTGGAAGCTTTCGAGCAACACGCGGCTGTCGAACTGCCGCGCCGCTTCAATCGCCTGCTGCACCTCTTCGATGCTCTGCAAATCCACCGCCACCCCCTGGCCTTGCTCGCCATCCAGCGGCTTGACCACGATGCGCTGGTGTTCGTCGAGGAACTCCAGGTTGTCGTCGGCACTGCCCGCCAGTTGCTGCGACGGCAAGTTCAAACCGGCCGCTTTCAACACCTTGTGCGTGAGGCTTTTGTCCTGGCACAGGGTCATGCTGATCGCGCTGGTCAGGTCGCTCAACGATTCGCGGCAACGCACGCGGCGCCCGCCATGGCTGAGGGTGAACAAGCCGGCGTCGGCGTCATCCACCTGCACATCAATCCCACGGCGGTGGGCCTCTTCGACGATGATTCGCGCATAGGGGTTGAACCCCGCCTGCGGGCCGGGGCCGAGGAACAGCGGCTGGTTGATACCGTTCTTGCGCTTGATCGCAAAGGTGGTCAGCGCACGGAAACCGAGCTTGGCGTAGAGGCTCTTGGCCTGGCGGTTATCGTGCAGCACCGACAGGTCCAGATAACTCAGGCCACGGCTCATGAAGTGCTCCACCAGATGGCGTACCAGCACTTCACCGACGCCGGGCCGCGTGCACTGCGGGTCGACCGCCAGGCACCACAGGCTGCAGCCGTTTTCCGGGTCGTGGAAGGCTTTTTGATGGTTCAGGCCCATCACGCTGCCGATCACCGCGCCGCTGTCTTCGTCCTCGGCCAGCCAGTACACCGGGCCGCCTTCATGGCGCGGTGTCAGGCGTTCGGCATCGACCGGCAACATGCCGCGGCTTTGATACAACTGGTTGACCGCCAGCCAATCGGCCTCGCCCTGCACCCGGCGAATGCGGAAACCGCGAAACACACGGGTGGAGGGGCGATACTCGCTGAACCACAGGCGCAGCGTGTCGGACGGGTCGAGGAACAGCTGCTGCGGATCGATCCCGAGGATCTGCTGGGGGGCGGCCACGTACAGCGCGATGTCGCGCTCGCCGGGCTGTTCGTTGAGCAGTTCCTGGGCCAGGCTGGCCGGGTCGGGGAAGGTGTGGCCGATCAACAACCGGCCCCAGCCGCAATGCACTGCGATCGGCTCGGCGGCCAGCGGGCTGCCATCTTCGGCCAGGCGCGCTTGCAGGCGCTCGTAGGTTGGCGCCTGGCCCTTCAACAAGCGTTGGCTGTAAGCCGCTGCATGGGGTTTCATCAATCAGATTCCTTGTTCGCTGAGCCACAGGTTCAGCGCTGCCAGTTGCCACAGCTTCGAGCCGCGCAGCGGGGTCAATTGGCCCTGCGGGTCGGTGAGCAGGCGGTCGAGCATGGCCGGGTTGAACAGGCCGCGATCCTGGCTCGGGTCCAGCAGCAGTTCGCGCACCCAGTTCAGGGTGTCGCCCTGTAAATGCTTGAGGCCCGGCACCGGGAAGTAGCCTTTCTTGCGGTCGATGACTTCGCTCGGGATGACCCGGCGTGCGGCTTCTTTCAACACTTGCTTGCCACCGTCGGGCAATTTGAATTTGCCCGGCACGCGGGCCGACAATTCCACCAGACGGTAGTCAAGGAACGGCGTTCGGGCTTCCAGGCCCCAGGCCATGGTCATGTTGTCGACGCGTTTGACCGGGTCATCCACCAGCATCACCGTGCTGTCCAGGCGCAGGGCCTTGTCCACGGCGGCGTCCGCGCCGGGCATCGCAAAATGCTCGCGCACGAAGTCACCGGCGGCGTCGTTGGCGGTCAGCCATTTCGGCGCGACAGTCGCGGCGTAGTCGTCGTAGCTGCGGTCGAAGAAGGCATCGCGGTACGCGGCATACGGGTCGCTGGCGCCATCGACCTGCGGGTACCAGTGGTAACCGGCGAACAACTCGTCAGCGCCCTGGCCGCTCTGTACCACCTTGCAATGCTTGGCCACTTCCCGCGACAGCAGGTAAAAGGCAATGCAGTCATGGCTGACCATCGGCTCGCTCATGGCGCGGAACGCCGCCGGCAGCTGTTCGATAATCTCGCTTTCGGCAATGCGCAGTTGGTGGTGACGGGTGCCGTAGTGCTTGGCGATCAGGTCCGAATACTGGAACTCGTCGCCACGCTCGCCACCGGCGTCTTCAAAGCCGATGGAGAAGGTCGACAGGTCCTGTACGCCGACTTCACGCAGCAGGCCGACGAGCATGCTCGAATCAACGCCGCCGGAGAGCAGCACACCGACGTCCACGGCAGCCCGTTGACGAATCGCCACGGCTTCGCGGGTGCTGTCGAGCACGCGGTCGGTCCAGTCTTCGAGGGTGAGATTGCGCTCGTCCTCATGGGGGCCGTAGGGCAGGGTCCACCAGGTTTTCTGCTCGGTGTTGCCTTCGGCATCGATGCGCATCCAAGTGGCCGGCGGCAGTTTTTCAATGCCCGCCAGCAGGGTGCGCGGTGCCGGCACCACCGCATGGAAGTTGAGGTAGTGATTCAGCGCCACCGGGTCGAGGATCGGATTGATGTCACCGCCCTTGAGCAGCGCCGGCAGGGCCGAAGCAAAACGCAGGCGCTGGCCGGTGCGCGACAGGTATAACGGCTTCACGCCGAGACGGTCACGGGCGATGAACAGGCGCTGGGCATCGCGCTCCCAGATGGCGAAGGCAAACATGCCGTTGAGCTTGGGCAGCAGCACTTCGCCCCAGGCGTGGTAACCCTTGAGCAGCACTTCGGTATCGCCGCCGGAATAGAAGGCGTAACCCAGGGCTTCAAGCTCCTGGCGCAATTCCGGGAAGTTGTAGATCGCGCCGTTGAACGCCAGGGACAGGCCCAGTTGGGCATCGACCATCGGTTGGGCGGAACCGTCCGACAGGTCCATGATTTTCAGGCGTCGATGGCCCAGGGCAATCGGCCCTTGGGCATGGAAGCCCCACGCGTCAGGCCCGCGTGGTGCCAAGTGATGGGTAATTCGCTCCACCGCTGCGAGGTCCGCAGGTTGAAGATCGAAACGTAACTCGCCAGCTAATCCGCACATAGGTTCCTTACCGGTTTTTCCGTTGGGGAGGGATAGAAAGGCACGCGCCGAAACGGCGGGTACCTAGGGACTGACCCGAGGCTATACGCGGAGTTTTAGATCAATAAGTTATATGGCAAACCGCCGCCCCCGGTTGCGGCTCCCCTGCGAGCGGCCTCCGGTGGGTTGAGGCGGCGCCTATTGGGCGGCTTTTGCGACGTTACTGCGAATCAGCGCGCGCACCGCAAAGCGGTTCGGGTGACAGGCCTCGGCCACACTGCGCGGCAACGGCAGCGGTTCATTGTCCAGCCACGCCGCCAGCAACTCGCCGGACAGTGGCGCGGTAATCAGGCCCCGTGAGCCGTGACCGCTGTTGACGTACAGGCCCTCCAGCCATGGGCAGGCGGCCTGTGGCGTGTGGCGGGCATCTTTGCGCAGCGCATCATAGGCCTGGGCGAACGCCGGGGTATCCGCCAGTGGCCCGACGATCGGTAAATAGTCCGGGCTGGTGCAGCGAAAGGCGGCGCGGCCTTCCAGTGCGTCCGGGGGCAGGGTGGCAGCGTGCAGGCGTCGGGTCAGGTCCGGGGAGATTTCCTCCAGCAGCGCCAGGTTACCGGCGTGCTCGGCGGCGGTGGGGGTGAGGTCATCGCTCTTGAAATCAAAACTGGCCCCCAGTGTGTGCTCGCCCAGGCGAGCCGGCGCCACATAGCCTTCGGCACACACCACGGTGGCCAGGGCCTGGCTGTCGCCGGTCTGGGGCAAGCGGGTGATCTGCCCACGAATACGCTTGAGGGGAAGCTCGGCGCTGGCGGCAAAGCGCTTGACCTCGGCCGCGCCGGCCAGCACCACCACGGGGGCGCTGGCCAGCAGGCGATCACCGTCCCAGGCCTGCCATTGAGCGCCGACTTTGCGCAGTTCCAGCACATCATGGTGGGCGTGCACTTCGATGCCTGGCTGGCTTGCCTGCCACTGGCACAGGGCGGGCGGATGCACCCAGCCGCCCTCGGGGAAAAACAACCCGCCATGTTCCAGGCCCACCCCGGCGCGAATCTGGGCCTGGTCGCGGTCCAGCAACTGCAGCAACGCCGGCGCGAACGCCTCGGCCAGTTGCGCCTGGCGTTCGGCCTCCTTGGCATTGAACCCCAGTTGCAGCACGCCACAAGCGTCCCAATCCACACCGCGTTGCAGGTGCTCCAGCAGGCGCCGGGTATGCCCGAACCCGCTGACGATCATCTGGGACAAGGCCGTGCCGTGGGCCGAGAGCTTGAGGTACAGCACGCCTTGTGGGTTGCCCGAAGCCTCTTGCGCCAGACCGTCATGGCGCTCCAGCAGGCTGACCTGCCAGCCGCGCGCCGCCAGGCTGGCCGCGCTGGCACAGCCGGCGAGGCCGCCGCCGATCACCAGGGCACGACGCTCGCCGTTGTGTACGGGTGGGCGCGCAAACCAAGGTTTGGCGTCTGGCGGCGCAGGCGTTTCAGCCGGCCAACCGAGAAACTCCCCGCGCAGGATTTCCCACTTGTGGCCGATGCCCGGGGTGCGCTTCATCTTGAAGCCGGCCGCGTTGATCAGGCGACGAACCCAGCCGGTGCTGGTGAAGGTGCTGATGGTCGAGCCCGGTGCGGCCAGGCGTGCCAGTTCAGCGAACAGCTCGGCGGTCCACATGTCGGGGTTTTTTGCCGGGGCGAAACCGTCGAGAAACCACGCGTCGATCTGCGCATCGAGCTGTGGCAGTTGTTCAAGGGCGTCGCCGATCAGCAAGGTCAGGGTGACCCGGCCGTTGTCCAGGACCAGGCGTTGGAAGCCCTGGTGGATGGCGATGTACTGAGCCAGCAAGGGCTCGGCGAACGCTTGCAGCTCTGGCCAGAGGGCGAGGGCGCGCTGCAGGTCGGCGTGGCTCAGCGGGTATTTCTCCACGCTGACAAAGTGCAGGCGCGCACCGGCCACGGCGTGTTGCTCGAACAGCTGCCAGGCGCAGAGAAAATTCAAGCCGGTGCCGAAGCCGGTCTCGCCGATCACCAGTCGCCCGCCTGCCGGCAAGGCGGCGAAGCGCTCCTGCAAACGGTTCTGTTCGAGGAACACATAGCGGGTTTCTTCAAGGCCCGACTTATCGGAGAAGTACACATCGTCGAAGACCCGCGAGTGCGGGCGACCTTGGTCATCCCAGTCGAGCTGGGCGTGGGTTACGGGATTCATGGGCGGCTCGGTAAAGGCAAGGCGGCCATTCTAGCCGATCAACAGGCGCGTCATTGATCCATGGCAAGCGGCAGTGGAATTTCCTGGCACGCCGCGTTGCCCAATCCGCTAGTCTTGCTGAATTCTGGAACGGAGCCGCCCATGTTCGAATCTGCCGAAATCGGTCACGCCATCGACAAAGACACCTTTGACGCCGAAGTGCCGGCCCTGCGCGAAGCCTTGCTGGAGGTGCAGTATGAGCTGCAACAGCAAAAGCGCTTCCCGGTGATCATCCTGATCAACGGCATTGAAGGCGCCGGCAAAGGTGAGACGGTCAAACTACTGAATGAATGGATGGACCCGCGCCTGATCGAGGTGCGCACCTTCGACCAGCAGACCGACGAAGAACTGGCCCGCCCACCGGCCTGGCGTTATTGGCGCCAACTGCCTGCCAAAGGCCGCATGGGCATCTTTTTCGGCAACTGGTACAGCCAGATGCTGCAAGGCCGGGTACACGGCGAGATCAAGGACGCGCGGCTCGACCAGGCCATCGCCGGAGCCGAGCGCCTGGAGAAGATGTTCTGCGATGAAGGCGCGCTGATCTTCAAGTTCTGGTTCCACCTGTCCAAGAAGCAAATGAAGGCGCGGCTCAAGGCCTTGGCCGACGACCCATTGCACAGCTGGCGCATCAGCCCGCTGGACTGGCAGCAGTCCGAGACCTACGACAAGTTCGTGCATTTCGGCGAGCGCATCCTGCGTCGCACCAGCCGCGATTACGCACCTTGGCATGTGATCGAAGGTGTCGACGCCAACTACCGCAGCCTCACCGTGGGCAAGATCCTGCTCGAAGGCCTGCAGAATGCCCTGAAGCTGCCCAAGGGCAAGGCCAGCGGCATGAATCCGGCACCGTTGCCCTCGGCCATCGACCAGATGAGCCTGCTCAACAGCCTCGACATGACCTTGAGCCTGGACAAGGACGACTACGAAGAACAACTGATTACCGAACAGGCGCGCTTTTCGGGCCTGATGCGTGACAAGCGCATGCGCAAGCACGCGCTGGTGACGGTATTTGAAGGTAACGACGCGGCGGGCAAGGGCGGGGCGATTCGACGTGTGGCGGCGGCGCTCGACCCACGTCAGTACCACATCGTGCCGATTGCCGCGCCCACCGAGGATGAACGCGCCCAGCCGTACCTGTGGAGGTTCTGGCAGAAGATCCCGGCGCGGGGCAAATTCACCGTGTTCGACCGTTCGTGGTACGGCCGCGTGCTGGTGGAGCGCATCGAGGGCTTCTGTACCCCGGCAGACTGGATGCGCGCCTATGGCGAGATCAATGACTTTGAAGAGCAACTGCGTGACGCCGGTGTGATCGTGGTCAAGTTCTGGCTGGCCATCGACAAGCAGACCCAACTGGAACGCTTCCAGGCCCGCGAAGAAATCCCCTTCAAACGCTTCAAGATCACCGAAGACGACTGGCGCAACCGCGAAAAATGGGACGACTACCGTGCGGCGGTGGGCGATATGGTCGACCGCACCAGCACCGAGGTCTCGCCGTGGACGCTGGTGGAGGCCAATGACAAACGCTGGGCGCGGGTCAAGGTGCTGCGCACCCTCAACCTTGCCTTGGAGGAAGCGTTCGCCAAGTCCGACAAGCACGACAAGAAGAAAAAGAAATAACCACTGGCCTGGTGTTGTCCAGGATGCAGCTCTCTGTGGCGAGCGGGCTTGTTGTGGCGAGCGGGCCTGTTGTGGTGAGCGGGCCTGTTGTGGTGAGCAGGCTTGCCCTGCGTTGGGGCGCGAAGCGGCCCTGACCAAGGCGCCGCGTTCTTTCAGGCAGACCTTATTGGCTGGTTTTGGGGCCGCTTCGCAGCCCAGCGCGGGGCAAGCCCGCTCGCCACAACAGGCCGGCCAGCCACAGGTTTATGTTCGTCACCATGCTTTTGTATACGCCAGGTGAATGATCATCGCGGTGGGGCAGGGCTGGATCTATCCTCGATCCATCTCCCCACAACGACAAGATCGAGGTAGCCCATGCGTGAAGTAGTGATCGTCGACAGCGTGCGAACCGGCCTGGCCAAATCCTTTCGCGGCAAGTTCAACCAGACCCGCCCGGATGACATGGCGGCGCATTGCGTCAACGCGCTGTTGAGCCGAAATGGCATCGATCCGGCCAGCGTCGAAGATTGCATCGTCGGCGCGGGTTCCAATGAAGGCGCCCAGGGCTACAACATCGGGCGCAACGTGGCAGTGCTGTCGCAACTGGGGACTGGTACGGCGGGCATGACCCTCAACCGGTTCTGCTCGTCGGGTTTGCAGGCGATTGCGATTGCCGCCAACCAGATCGCTTCGGGCTGCAGCGAGATCATCGTTGCCGGCGGCGTCGAATCCATCAGCCTGACCATGAAAAGCGTTAACACCGATAACCTGATCAACCCGCTGCTCAAGGAACAGGTGCCGGGCATCTACTTCCCCATGGGCCAGACCGCCGAGATCGTCGCCCGCCGCTATAACGTCAGCCGCGAAGAGCAGGACCTTTACGCCCTGCAAAGCCAGCAACGCACGGCCCAGGCCCAGGCGGATGGCTTGTTTGATGATGAAATCGTGCCGATGGCGGTCAAGTACAAGGTCGAGGACAAGAACACGGGTGCCGTACAAATCCTCGAGGGCGTCGTTGATCGCGATGACTGCAACCGCCCGGACACCACGTTGGCCAGCCTGTCCGGTTTGAAACCGGTGTTCGCCGAAGACGGCTCGGTGACGGCGGGTAACTCGTCGCAGCTCTCCGATGGCGCCTCGATGACCCTGGTGATGAGCCTGGAGAAAGCCCTGGAGCTGGGGCTCAAGCCCAAGGCGTTTTTCCGTGGATTCACCGTGGCCGGTTGCGAGCCGGATGAGATGGGCATCGGCCCGGTCTTCTCGGTGCCCAAGCTGCTCAAGGCGCGGGGCTTGCAGGTGGCGGACATCGACCTGTGGGAACTCAACGAGGCATTTGCTTCGCAGTGCCTGTATGCGCGCAATCGCCTGGAAATCGACAACGCCAGGTACAACGTCAACGGCGGCTCGATTTCCATCGGCCACCCGTTCGGCATGACCGGCTCGCGCCAGGTCGGGCACCTTGTGCGCGAGTTGCAGCGACGTAATTTGCGCTATGGCATCGTCACCATGTGCGTGGGCGGCGGCATGGGCGCCACGGGACTGTTCGAAGCCGTACGCTGATAAGTGTGGGAGGGGGCAAGTCGAATCGTCGCACCGCCCCTCCCACAGGTAAGCAGCGCCATATCCCAATTCGTCCACTTGCCCCTAGAATGGCCGCTCCTCCACCTCTGGCATTTTTTTGGGGCACTCATGCACATCTCTTCCGGCCGCTGGGTCTACGGTTTTTTCCTGACCCTGCTGACCGCGTTTCTCTGGGGCATTCTGCCGATCAAGCTCAAGCAAGTGTTGCAGGTGATGGACCCGATCACCGTCACCTGGTTTCGCCTGATAGTGGCCGGCAGTTGCCTGTTCGTGTACCTCGCCGCGACCCAGCGCCTGCCCAGTCGTAAAGTGCTCGGCCCCAAGGGCGGCTGGCTGGTGGCGATGGCGGTGTGCGGCTTGGTGGGCAACTACGTGTTGTACCTGGTGGGCCTGAAACTGCTCAGCCCCGGCACCGCGCAGTTGGTGGTACAGATGGGCCCGATCTTCCTGATGATCGCCAGTGTGTTTGTGTTCAAGGAGCGTTTCAGCGTCGGGCAGAGCGTGGGCCTGGTGGTGCTGATCGTCGGCTTTGGTCTGTTCTTCAACCAACGCCTGGAGGAGCTGTTGACATCCCTCGGCGCTTATACCGCCGGCGTGCTGACGATCCTGCTCGCGACTTCGATCTGGGTGTTCTATGCCTTGGGCCAGAAGCAGTTGCTGACCGTCTGGAATTCGCTGCAAGTGATGATGGTGATCTACCTGTCGTGCGCCGTGCTGCTGACGCCTTGGGCACATCCGCTGGAGGCCCTGCAACTGAGCCCGCTGCAAGGCTGGCTGTTGCTGGCGTGTTGCATGAACACACTGGTGGCCTACGGCGCATTTGCCGAAGCCCTGGCCCACTGGGAAGCCTCCCGGGTGAGCGCGACCCTGGCACTGACGCCGTTGGTGACCTTTGTGGCGGTGGCATTGGCGGCGTGGCTGTGGCCCAGCTATGTGCAGGCCGAAGAGATCAATGCCCTGGGCTATTTCGGCGCGTTGGTGGTGGTCATGGGGTCGGCGGCGGTCGCGCTGGCGCCGTCGTTGCTCGCCGGGCTCAAGGCCCGGCGGCTGCGTATGGCGTCTTAGGTGCCCAGCATGTTTTCCGGGCGTACCCACTGGTCGAATTCTTCATCCGTGAGGTAGCCCAGGTCCAGCGCGGCTTCCCGAAGGGTCAAGCCTTCGGCGTAGGCCTTCTTGGCGATCTCTGCCGACTTGTCATAGCCGATGTGCGGGTTGAGTGCCGTGACCAGCATCAGCCCGCGCTCCAGGTGCTCAGCCATTTTCGCGGCGTCGGGTTCGAGGCCGGCGATGCAGTGCTCCTGGAAGTTATTGCAGCCATCGGCCAGCAGGCGGATCGATTCAAGCAGGTTGTGGATGATTACCGGCTTGTACACGTTCAACTGCAGATGCCCTTGGCTCGCCGCAATGCCGATGGTCACGTCATTGCCCAGCACCTGGCAGGCCAGCATCGACAGCGCCTCGCATTGGGTCGGGTTGACCTTGCCGGGCATGATCGAGCTGCCTGGCTCATTGGCCGGCAGTTTCACCTCCGCAAGGCCGGCACGCGGGCCGGAGCCCAGCAGACGCAGGTCGTTGGCGATTTTCATCAGGGCCACGGCCAGGGTTTTCAGGGCGCCGTGCAGGGTCACGATCGGTTCATGGCCGGCCAGCGCGGCGAATTTGTTCGGTGCGGTGACGAAGGGCAGGCCCGATAAGGCTGCCAATTCCGAGGCGATCGCCTCGCTGAAGCCATGGGGTGCATTGAGCCCGGTGCCCACGGCGGTGCCACCCTGGGCCAGCTCGCACACCTGGGGCAGGGCGCTGCGGATCGCGCGTTCGGCGTAATCGAGCTGGGCGATAAACGCCGAGAGTTCCTGGCCGAAGGTGATCGGCGTGGCGTCCATCATGTGGGTACGGCCCGTTTTCACCAGCTTTGCATGCCGCGCCGACAATTCCGCGAGGCCGCCGGACAGCGTGTTGATCGCCGGCAACAACTGCTTGTGCACCGCTTGCACCGCCGCAATGCTCATGGCGGTGGGGAAGCAGTCGTTGGAGCTTTGGGAGCGGTTGACGTGATCGTTGGGGTGAACCGGGCTTTTGCCGCCACGGGGCTTGCCCGACAGCTCGTTGGCACGGCCGGCGATGACCTCGTTGGCGTTCATGTTGCTCTGGGTGCCGCTGCCGGTTTGCCAGACGACCAGGGGGAACTGGTCATCATGTTGACCATCGAGCACTTCGTCGGCGGCTTGTTCGATCAGGCGGGCGATGTCGGCGGGCAGGTCGCCGTTGCGGTCGTTGACCCGGGCGGCGGCCTTCTTGATCAGGGCCAGCGCGTGCAGTACCGCCAGGGGCATGCGCTGCTCGCCGATGGCGAAGTTCACCAGCGAACGTTGGGTCTGGGCGCCCCAGTAAGCGTCATCCGGGACTTCCACTTCTCCCAGGCTGTCGGTTTCGATACGGCTCATCGGGCACACTCCTTCAGGTTCGTTTGCGCAGTTTAGGCCCTGATCAGCCTGGGGGGTTCCCTAAAAGACTTTTCATCGGATTCATTCACGGCAATCCGCGCCCGGTAAGGCTCGGGGTTGAGCCGCAGCGTTTTTTAGGCGCAGAATGGGCGCCCTTGGGGTCTTACCTCGCCTGCTAGAAAAGGAAACTCGATGACTCGTCTTCGTGCCATCTGTACCGCGGTTGCTCTGGTTTGCGCCAGCGGCCAGGTTTTTGCCGATACCGCCAGCCACAACGCCAGTGCCGAAGCCTTCCTTACCCTGGCCCATGCCGACAAGCTGGGTACCCCGGTGTACATGCAAGTGCAGCAAATGTTCGCCCAGCGTTTCGAACAGACCAAGGCGCCTGCCGCCAAGCAGTCCGTACTGGACAGCTACCAGGCCAAGGCCAACGCCGCTCTGGACCAAGCCATCGGCTGGCCGAAACTGAAGCCGGACATGGTAAAGCTCTACACCACCACCTTCAGTGAATCCGAGCTCAAGGACCTGGTTGCCTTCTACCAGTCGCCACTGGGCAAGAAAGTCCTGGAAAAAATGCCGCAGCTGACCCAGCAATCGGCCCAGATGACCCAGCAGAAGCTGGAAAGCGCCGTGCCGGTGGTGAACAAGCTGTTGGAAGACATGACCAACGAGCTGACGCCAAAAGCCGCTGCACCGGCCAAGAAGAAGTAAGCAGGAATGACCATGCAACAGCGTATCGAAACGGCGCTCGCCGCCCTGGTCCCGGACCACTTGAGCGTGCTGGATGAAAGCCATATGCACAGCCGTGGGTTGCAGACCCACTTCAAGGCTGTGCTGGTGAGCCAGCAGTTCGAGGGGCTTAACCGCGTCAAGCGCCACCAGAAGGTCTACGCCACCCTGGGTGACCTGATGAGCGAATTTCATGCGCTGGCGCTGCATACCTACACGCCCGAAGAATGGGCGAAAATCGACGCAGCCCCGGCCTCGCCGACCTGCGCCGGAGGGCACTGACAGCAGCTGCAAGCTTCAAGTTTCAAGCTGCAAGATTGAAGCGCGCTTGCCTCTGCGTTTTTGTTAGAATCCCCACGCGCCGCCTAGTCGGCGCGTTTTTTTGCTTTCGCTTTTACTTGCAGCTTGCAGCTTAAAACTCGCAACTGCCCAAATCCGGTCCACCCCTTACGAGGGTAGCCACCTGGAGAGAACACCCATGACTCAACCGATTGTCGTGGCGGCACTGTATAAGTTCGTCACCCTCGAAGATTACGTCGCCCTGCGCGAGCCCTTGCTGCAGGCGATGGTCGACAACGGCATCAAAGGCACCTTGCTGATCGCCGAAGAAGGCATCAACGGCACCGTCTCCGGCAGCCGCGAAGGCATTGATGGCCTGATGGCCTGGCTGAAGAACGACCCACGCATGGACGACATCGACCACAAAGAGTCGTACTGCGATGAGCAGCCGTTCTACCGCACCAAGGTCAAGCTCAAGAAAGAGATCGTGACCCTGGGCGTCGAAGGCGTCGACCCGAACAAAAAAGTCGGCACCTATGTCGACCCGCAGGACTGGAACGCGCTGATCAGCGACCCCGAAGTGCTGTTGATCGACACCCGCAACGACTACGAAGTGTCGATCGGTACCTTTGAGGGCGCAATCGACCCGAAAACTACCAGTTTTCGCGAATTTCCCGACTATATCAAAGCCAACTTCGACCCAGCCAAGCACAAGAAGGTCGCCATGTTCTGCACCGGCGGCATTCGTTGCGAGAAGGCGTCGAGCTATATGCTCAGCGAAGGTTTCGATGAGGTCTACCATCTCAAGGGCGGCATCCTGAAGTACCTCGAAGAGGTGCCGCAGGCCGAAACCAAATGGCAGGGCGACTGCTTTGTGTTCGACAATCGCGTCACTGTGCGCCACGACCTGAGCGAAGGTGACTACGATCAATGTCATGCCTGCCGCACACCGGTGAGCGCTTCCGACCGCGCATCCGAACACTATGTGGCTGGCATCAGTTGCCCTCATTGCTGGGATAAGCTGCCGGAGAAAACCCGTCGCAGCGCGATCGACCGGCAAAAGCAGATTGAGCTGGCCAAGGCCCGCAATATGCCGCACCCGATTGGCTTCAACTACAAGCAAACCCCTTCCGAGGCCTGACCCATGTCCGCGCGCCTGCTCTATGTTATGGACCCGATGTGTTCCTGGTGCTGGGGGTTTGCCCCGGTAGCGCAGGCGCTGGTTGAGCAGGCCCAGGCGGCCGGCGTGGACGTGCACCTGGTGGTGGGCGGCTTGCGTACCGGCAGCGGTGCGGCACTGGAACCAACCACCCGGCGCTACATCCTTGAGCACTGGCAGGCGGTCACCGACGCCACCGGCCAGCCGTTCAAGCGCGATGGTGCGTTGCCCGACGGCTTTGTCTATGACACCGAACCTGCCTGCCGCGCCATTGTCACCGCGCGTAGCCTGGCACCGGATTGCGCATGGACGTTGTTAGGGCTGATCCAGCGCGCGTTTTATGTCGAGGGCCGCGACGTGACCCTCGCCAGCGTGCTGGTGGAGTTGGCTGAGGAGGCGGGTATCCCGCGCATCGAGTTTGCCGGCGAATTCGACCGTGCCGAGCAGCATGCCGCGACCGCCGCTGACTTCACCTGGGTCCAGGACCTGGGCATCGCCGGTTTTCCGACTTTGCTCGCCGAGCGTAACGGCCAGTTGGCGTTGCTGACTAACGGCTATCAGCCGCTGTCCGAGTTGTCACCGTTGTTGGGGCGATGGCTGGAGCGAGCAACCTGTGCATGACCAGCCACCGCGCACTGATCGATTGACCTGGGCGGAAGTTCGCCGCCTGGCCCTGCGTCACAAGAAGTCCCTGTGGATCGCCAATGGCGTCGCCGTGCTGGCGACGCTGTGCAGCGTGCCGATTCCCTTGCTGTTGCCGTTGCTGGTGGACGAAGTGCTGCTGGGCCACGGCGATGCCGCGCTCAAGGTGATGAACCACGCGCTGCCTCTTGTCTGGCAGAAAGCCGCCGGTTATATCGGCCTGATGCTGCTGATCACCCTGGCCCTGCGTTGCGGCGCACTGCTGTTCAACGTGGTGCAGGCGCGACTGTTTGCGCGCTTGGCCAAGGACATTGTGTATCGCATTCGCGTGCGCCTGATCGAGCGGCTCAAGCGCATCTCCCTGGCCGAATACGAAAGCCTGGGCAGCGGCACGGTCACCACCCACCTGGTCACCGACCTGGATACGCTGGACAAATTCGTCGGCGAAACCCTCAGCCGTTTCCTGGTGGCCATGCTGACCCTGGTCGGCACCTCGGCGATCCTGGTGTGGATGCATTGGCAGCTGGCGTTGCTGATCCTGCTGTTCAACCCGCTGGTGATCTACGCCACGGTGCAGTTGGGCAAGCGCGTCAAACACCTGAAGAAGCTGGAAAACGACAGCACGTCGCGCTTTACCCAGGCCCTGACCGAAACCCTCGACGCCATCCAGGAAGTACGCGCCGGTAACCGCCAGGGCTTTTTCCTTGGGCGTCTCGGCCAGCGTGCCCAGGAAGTGCGTGACTACGCCATTCACTCGCAATGGAAAACCGACGCGTCGAGCCGCGCCAGTGGCTTGCTGTTCCAGTTCGGCATCGACATCTTCCGTGCGGCGGCGATGCTCACCGTGTTGTTTTCCGACCTGTCCATCGGCCAGATGCTCGCGGTGTTCAGTTACCTGTGGTTCATGATCGGCCCGGTGGAGCAACTGCTGAACCTGCAATACGCCTACTACGCGGCGGGCGGGGCGCTGACACGGATCAACGAACTGCTGGCGCGCGCCGATGAGCCGCAATACGCCGGCGGTGCAGACCCGTTCACCGGGCGCGAAACCGTGGGCATCGAAGTGCGTGGCCTGAACTTCGGCTACGGTGAAGACTTGGTCCTCGACCAGTTGAACCTGACCATCGCGCCCGGTGAGAAGGTGGCGATTGTCGGCGCCAGCGGCGGTGGCAAAAGTACCTTGGTGCAACTGTTGCTCGGGTTGTACACGCCGCTGGCGGGCAGTATCCGTTTCGGCGGTGCCACCCAGCAGGAAATTGGCCTGGAGACCATTCGCGAGCACGTCGCGGTGGTGCTGCAACACCCGGCGCTGTTCAACGACACCGTGCGCGCCAACCTGACCATGGGCCGCGAGCGCAGTGACCAGGCTTGCTGGCAGGCGCTTGAAATCGCCCAGCTGGAGGCTACCGTCAAGGCATTGCCCCAGGGCCTGGACAGTGTGGTGGGGCGCTCCGGCGTGCGCTTTTCCGGCGGCCAACGTCAGCGCCTGGCGATTGCGCGCATGGTCCTGGCCGAACCCAAGGTGGTAATACTCGACGAAGCAACCTCCGCCCTGGACGCCGCCACCGAGTACAACCTGCACCAGGCGCTGGCACGCTTCCTCAGCGGCCGTACTACACTGATCATCGCCCACCGTCTGTCGGCGGTAAAACAAGCTGATCGAGTGTTAGTGTTTGACGGCGGTCATATCGCCGAGGATGGCGACCATCAGCAATTGATCGCCGATGGCGGTCTTTACGCCAAACTCTATGGGCACTTGCAGCAAGTACGTTGATTTAGCCTAGGCTGTGCTATCGGAAGTGGGTGTTTGCGTGCGTTTCCAGCAGTGCATATGCAAGGGACTTCATGAAGCAAAAGCGGACTTTCGGAACGCCTCGGCTACTGGGCATTGTCTGGCCCTTTATCGCCGTCGTGCTGTTCCAGGCATTGTTGGGTTGCGTCAGTCTCTACGTGCTTTCAGCGGTGCGTGGTTATGTGGGCGGCGAGAGCTTGTGGTCCAAGGGCCAGAAGGACGCGATCTATTACCTGACGCTTTATGCCGATAACCGCGCCGAAAGTACCTACCTCAAATATCACCAGGCCATTGCCGTGCCTCAGGGCGGCCATGAACTGCGCATTGCCCTCGACCGTCCCAGCCCTGACCTGGCGGCCGCGCGCCTGGGCATCCTCAAGGGCGGCAACCACCCGGACGATGTTTCCAGTGTGATCTGGCTGTACCTGAATTTTCGGCATTTCAGCTACCTGGAAAAAGCCATCGAGCTGTGGACCGTGGGCGATGGCTACCTGGTTCAGTTGGACGATCTGGCCCGCGAGATGCACCGAGCGATCAGTGCCGATCGGGTCAATCCCAACGATGTTCGGCAGTGGAAAGCCCGCATCACCGCCATCAACGAGGGTGTGACCCCTGCCGCCAAAGCCTTCAGCGACGCCTTGGGTGAAGGCTCGCGCATGATTCTGCGGTTGCTGCTGATCACCAACCTGGCGACGGCCCTGGGCCTGATTGCGCTGGCGCTGTTGCGTACCCATAAGCTGCTGACCCAGCGCCATGCGTTCGCCAATGCCCTGCAAGCCGAGAAGGAGCGCGCACAGATCACCCTGGAGTCGATAGGCGACGGAGTGATCACTACCGACGTCGATGGGACCATTACCTATATGAACCCGGCAGCCGAGGCGATGACCCACTGGAACTCGGCCCAGGCCCAGGGCCTGCCCCTGGCTGCACTGTTCAACCTGCTGGATGACAATGCGCAGCCGGATGGCTTTACCCTGATCGAACACATCGTCAAGGGCCAGCTCAAGGGCGGCAGCGAGCATTCGAAAACCATCCAGCGCCTGGACGGCAGTACGGTCTCCGTCACTCTGGTGGGCGCGCCGATCCTCAGTGGCGGCAAGGTCAGCGGTGCAGTGCTGGTACTGCACGATATGACCCAGGAGCGCCAATACATCGCCAACCTGTCGTGGCAGGCCACGCACGACGCCTTGACCGGCCTGGCCAACCGTCGCGAGTTCGAGTACCGCCTGGAACAGGTGCTGCACAGGGCAGGGCAGTCCCAGGGTGGTCGACATGCATTGATGTTTCTCGACCTTGACCAATTCAAGCTGGTCAACGACACCTGCGGCCATGCGGCGGGCGACGAGTTGCTACGGCATATCTGCGCGCTGCTGCAATCGGACCTGCGCGAAGGCGACACCCTGGCGCGCCTGGGGGGCGACGAGTTCGGCATCCTGCTGGAGAACTGCCCGGCGGCAGTGGCGGAAAAAGTCGCCGAGAGCCTGCGCCACACCGTGCAGAGCCTGCATTTTGTGTGGAAGGGCCGGCCGTTCATGACCACCGTGAGCATCGGCCTGGTGCACGTCTCACAAACCCCGACCACCCTGGAAACCTCGCTGCGTGCCGCCGACATGGCCTGCTATATGGCCAAGGAAAAGGGCCGCAACCGTGTTCAGGTGTACCACGCCGATGACTCGGAGCTGTCCCTGCGCTTTGGCGAGATGGCCTGGGTGCAGCGCTTGCACATGGCGCTGGAAGAAAACCGGTTTTGCCTGTACGCCCAGGAAATTTCGCCCCTGGGACATACCGACGGCGGCAATGGGCATATTGAAATCCTGCTGCGCCTGCATGACGAGGCGGGTCGGATCATCCTGCCCGACAGCTTCATCCCGGCGGCCGAGCGTTACGGTTTGATGACCTCCCTGGACCGTTGGGTGGTGGAAAACGTATTCAAGTTCATTGCCCGGTGCATGCACGAGCATCCGGGCCGGCCTATGGCGATGTGTGCGATCAATCTGTCAGGTATTACGATTGGCGATGATGATTTTCTCGGCTTTTTACGGGAGAAATTCGAGGCTTACAGCATTCCACCAGAAATGATTTGTTTTGAAATAACAGAGACAAGCGCTATTGCAAATCTGGGCAGCGCCATTCGCTTTATTAATGAACTCAAAGCCTTAGGCTGCTACTTTTCCCTCGACGACTTCTGCGCCGGAATGTCCTCATTCGCGTACCTGAAACATTTACCTGTAGACTTCCTGAAGATCGATGGAAGTTTCGTAAAGGATATGCTGGACGACCCGATTAACCGCGCGATGGTCGAAGTGATCAACCACATCGGCCACGTCATGGGTAAGCGCACAATTGCCGAATTTGTTGAAACACCGCAAATCGAACAGGCTTTGCTCGACATCGGTGTGGATTACGCTCAGGGCTACCTGATTGAACGACCGCAATTGTTTACCTTTGATAGCTTGCAGTGTCGACCTGTGCGGCCGCAGCCCCTGTTATTCAGGGCGCCCGGCACATTCCGCTGAAACATTTGCCGGTCTGTAAAATCACACTTAAAAAGGAGCCTTAATAGTGATCGACACATTCAGCAGAACCGGCCCGCTTATGGAAGCCTCAAGTTACCCCGCCTGGGCTCAGCAATTGATCCAGGACTGCAGCGAGAGCAAGCGCCGGGTTGTCGAACACGAACTGTACCAACGCATGCGTGACAACACGCTCAGCGCCAAGACCATGCGTCACTACCTGATCGGTGGCTGGCCCGTGGTGGAACAGTTTGCCTTGTACATGGCACAGAACCTCACCAAGACCAAATTTGCCCGCCATCCAGGGGAAGACATGGCGCGACGTTGGCTGATGCGCAATATCCGTGTGGAGCTGAACCACGCGGATTATTGGGTCCATTGGGCGCGTGCCCATGGCGTCAGCCTCGAAGAACTGCAGGCCCAGAATGTGCCGCCGGAGTTGCATGCGCTGAGCCACTGGTGCTGGCATACCAGCTCGGCCGATTCGTTGATCGTGGCCGTTGCCGCGACCAACTATGCGATCGAGGGGGCGACGGGGGAGTGGTCGGCGGTGGTGTGCTCCACTGGCGTGTATGCGGCGGCCTTTCCCGAGGAAGACCGCAAGCGTGCGATGAAGTGGCTGAAGATGCACGCCCAGTACGACGACGCCCATCCTTGGGAAGCCCTGGAAATCATCTGCACCCTGGCCGGGATGAACCCGACCAAGGCACTGCAGGCAGAGCTGCGCCAAGCCGTGTGCAAGAGCTACGACTACATGTACCTGTTCCTGGAAAGTTGCATGCGTCTGGAGAAAGACAAACCTGCGAGCGCTGTTGTGCGTGAGCGCCCGATGCGCGTCGCCAGCGAAGCGTGATGTAACGGCAATGGCGGGGTTTTATCCCGCCATTGCCAGGCGATTACGGCCTTCGCGCTTGGCCACGTACAAGGCGTTGTCGGCCCGGCGCAACAGGCTTTCGGCCGACTCGGCGGCCAGTAAGGTCGAACAACCGAGGCTCACCGTCAATTCGATCCGTGTTTCATCCGCCCAATAATCCTGGGCCTGCGCCGCCTGGCGCAGGCGTTCACCGACCATGGCCGCCGCATCCCGGCCGGTGTTGGACAGCAGGATCAGAAACTCTTCCCCGCCAAACCGAAACACCATGTCCACGTTACGCAACTGCCCCTTGATCGCCCCGGCGACGGCGCGCAATACGTTATCGCCCGCCGCATGGCCGTGGGTATCGTTGATGATCTTGAAGTGGTCGATGTCCAGCATCAGCAAGGAGAGCGGACTCAGGTGCCGGCGCGCCATGTCGATTTCGCGTTGCAGGGTCTGGTCCATGGCAATGCGGTTGCCCGTCTCGGTCAGCGGGTCGCGCAGGGCGCTGCGGGTTGCGGCGCGGTAGAGCAGGGCGTTGCGCATCGGGTAGAGCAGGGTCGACAGCAGTGATTCGAGTTGGCCGAGTTCCTCTTCCAGCAGGCGCTGGTTGCGGCGAAAGATCAGCTCGCCGAGGTGCTCGCCTTCGTGGCTCAGGCTGTAGCTCACCGAGTGGTGGCCGCGCAGGCCAAACTCCAGGCGCAGGTCGCTGGTCTCGTGGCGATATTGCAGGGCATCCAAGGGCACCAGGCGCTGTATCTCGCGGAAAAACACCGCGAGGATGCGCTCCGGTTCCAGGCTGGTCTGCAATTGCATCCCCAGTTGCTGGCGAAGTTGCGCGACGGTCGTGGGGCGGCGAGGTACGAGTAATGGCTGACCAAAGCCCAGGCGTTGCAATTTGGCACTGTCGAAGTCAATTGCGTTGGTCTGGGTTGGTGTTTTCATAAGCGTTCGGCCTCTAAGCACTTAGCTGTCTTACAGGCTCGATGAGAGTGGCGAGCGCCAAGCGTCTTACTGTTCCTTCAGTTCCGTAAAACATTGGAAACAGTTTAAACCGCTTTGCCAGGGGTTATAACCCCTGGGCCCTGCCGCACGTCTTGTCATCGCTTAACCTGCTTGAGCGTGTTAGAGCGATATTCATGCCACTTCGTTTGAATTAATAAAAGTCCTTATAAATCAAAGACTGTTTTTAAACTCAACAACAGTCGTTGAGCAATGACGTCAGTTATTTGGCAGCTTGCACCAGGGTGGTGGAGTCAATCTGGTCAATGGAGGTGACACCGGTCAGCGTCATGGCCACGCGCATTTCCTTGGCGAAGATGTCCAGCAGGTTTTCCACGCCGTGCTGGCCATCGGCGGCCAGGGCATAGGCGGTGGCGCGTCCGAGCAGGCACGCCTTGGCACCCAGGGCGAGCATGCGCACCACGTCCAGCCCGGAACGGATGCCGGAGTCCACCAGCACTGTCAGGTCATCGCCCACGACATCCGCAATCGGTGGCAAGGCCTTGGCGGTGGACAGCACACCGTCCAGCTGACGGCCGCCATGGTTGGAAACCACGATGCCATCGGCGCCGAAACTCACCGCGTCCTTGGCATCCTGGGGGTCGAGGATGCCCTTGATGATCATCGGGCCTTTCCAGAATTCGCGGATCCACTCCAGGTCTTTCCAGCTGATGGAGGGGTCGAAATTATTGGCCAGCCAGCCGATGTAATCTTCCAGGTGGGTGGGTTTGCCGAGGTACTTGGAAATATTGCCCAGGTCGTGGGGGCGGCCCATCAAGCCTACGTCGAATGCCCATTGCGGCTTGGTGACGGCCTGCAGCATGCGCCGTTGCGCCGCGAACGGCCCGGACATGCCCGAGTGGGCATCGCGGTAGCGCGCGCCCGGCGTGGGCATGTCCACGGTGAACACCAGGGTGGTAACCCCAGCCGCCTGGGCCCGCTCCAGGGCGTTGCGCATAAAGCCCCGGTCCTTGAGCACATACAGCTGGAACCAGATCGACTGCGGGCTCTGCGACGCCACTTCTTCAATCGAACATACCGACACCGTCGACAGGCAGAAGGGGATGCCCTTGTTCGCCGCCGCCTTCGCCGCCTGCACTTCGCCACGCCGCGCATACATGCCGGTCAGGCCGACCGGGCTGAGGATGACCGGCATGTCCAGGGCCTGACCGAACAGCGTAGTCTTGAGGCTCAGGCTATCGACATTGCGCAGCACGCGCTGGCGCAGGCTGATCTCGGCCAGGTCCGAACTGTTCGCGCGCATCGTGTGCTCGGCGTAGGCACCGCCGTCGATGTAGTCGAACAGAAAGCGCGGCAGCTTGCGTTTGGCCGCTGCGCGGTAGTCGGAGGCGGACGAGATGATCATTAAGCGTGTCTCCACAAGGCTGGGCGGGTCAGGATAGGCAAATATCTGTCATGATAAAAACAACTTTTATCGCTAGTAGCCAGTCGCTAAAGGAATACCCATGAACTTGAGGACGTTGCGCACGTTCGTCGAAGTGGTGCGCCAGGGCGGATTCTCCCAGGCCGCCGAAGTGGTGGCCTTGACCCAATCCACGGTAAGCAAGGCGGTGAAGACCCTGGAGGAGGAACTCGGCATGCCGCTGCTCGACCGCCTGGGGCACCGCAACGAACTCACCGCCGCCGGTGAGATCGCCTACCGCCGCGCCCTGGTGCTGCTCGCCGAACACCATGACCTGGTCGCCGAGATCAACGACCTGCGCGGTCTCAGACGCGGCGTGTTGCGCATCGGCCTGCCACCGGTGGGGTGTGGTGTGCTGTTTGCGACGATGTTTGCCACCTACCGCAGTCGTTACCCGGACATCGACATCGAACTCACCGAATACGGCAGCAAAAGATTGCGCGAGTGCCTGGAAGCGGGGGAGGTCGACCTCGCTGCATTGCTGCTGCCGGTTGACGAAGGCTTCGATTATCAGCCCGTGCGTAACGAACCGCTGATGGCCGTACTGCCCAGGAGCCACCCACTGGCCCAGCGTCAACGCATCGACTTCGCCGACCTGGCGGATTCGCCGTTCATCCTGTTCGAAGCCGGCTTCGCCCTGAACGCCAAGATCTTGGCCGCCTGCGAGCGCAAAGGCGTGACACCCCGCGTGGCGGCGCGCAGCGGACAGATCGACTTCATCGTCGACCTGGTCGCCGCCGGCCTCGGCGTCGCCTTCCTGCCCCGCATGCTGGCGCACAAGCACCAACACGCAGGCATCGCCCTGATCCCCCTCGACGAACCCCACACAGACTGGCACATCGCCCTGGCCTGGCGCGCCACCGCCCACCTGCCCCCCGCCGTGCGAGCCTGGCTGGAGCTGGCCAGGGAGCAGCAACGTTCAACCGGTCATCCGGATTAATCGTCCAGAGTGTCAGGGAAGGCTTGACTTCTCCTTTTCAATCAGTAACATACGGCGCATTCCGCGATAGCTCAGTTGGTAGAGCAAATGACTGTTAATCATTGGGTCCCTGGTTCGAGTCCAGGTCGTGGAGCCAGATAGGGAAAAGCCTGCAGCGATGCAGGCTTTTTTTTGCCCTGGATTTTTCCGGGGCGATCAAAGCGCACAGCCCGTTCAGGACGTTCTGAAGTCGAAGCAGGGCAATTGCCTAGCCGTAACGTCACATCTTCAATCCGGTACATAGCTCCCGAGTTGGTATCCGTCCGGCCAAGTCATCTCCCAGACTCCGCAAAACTAAGACATGGTTCTTCGTGGCCACCAGCCAATCAGATTAGAAATCGTTGAGGGCAGCTAAGTTATTGGATCAATCCGAAGCAGGTGAGGGCTCTTGCTTCGGCTTGCTCTTACTGAGAACGAACCACACAGCTAAACAGATAAGCCCGCCGCCGTATAAATGTGCGACCGAAGGACGCTCACCAAGGAACATCACACCCCACAGCACGCCGAAGGGAGGGATGAGGAAGGTAACGGTCAGCGAGCGCACCGGCCCGATATCCGCTATCAAGCGGAAGTACAGAATGTATGCACACGCGGTGCAGATGAAACCCAGCGCAACCAGCGCTATCCAACCCTCCGGGTTACCCCAACTCGTCGGTAGGTTTATTGCGGTTGAGATTCCGAAAAACGGTACGAGAAACAGGGTAGCGCCAATATGACTGCCAAAAGCTACGAGTTTCGCGTCCAGCCCACCCTTGTCTGCTATCCATCGTTTAGTCATAAATCCTGCTGCACCGTAGCAACTGGTGGCGACTAAACAAGCCAACGCGCCCATGGCCACGTTCATTGAAAGTGTGACGGAGCCGGTGCCGGTCAGCAACGTAATGCCCATGAGCCCGATCAACACGCCAATACCTTTTTTCAATGTCAACGAATCGCTGAAACACATCCAACCGATCAAGACGCCCATCATCGGTGTGGTCGCATTGAAAATTGCTGAATAGCCGGCAGGTAACAGCCGTGCCGCCACGCAATACATCAAAAATGGGATGCCAGAATTGATAACGCCCAACACCATGATCTGCTTTAGCTTACCTTTGAAGTCGATTTCGGTTTTTAAAATGACAAGAATGACGGCCAAGCCAATGGCGCCTAACAACACGCGGAAAAATGCAGTCGGCAACGCGCCCAGAACAGGAGCCGAGATGCGCATGAAGAGAAAACTGGCGCCCCAGATCGCCGCTAGAGCAAGTAGTCGTACATAATCGGATAATTTCATGGGTTGCCTTCGGCGCTGTTCGTTAACTAAAAAATGACTCGAGAATTGCATAGCTGATGCCGGGCAATCCAAAAAGTTGTTGGAATGGTTAATGGGGAAAGGCCAGCTATACGGAAGCCAGGGTGGACTCCTCTAAGTTTGGAGTCTCACTGTAAGGGTGTTCGAAATGTGCTCGCACTCCGATTCTTGCTGCCGAAAAAGGATGTGCGTTTGGGCATCACGCCTTGCGTGATCAGGCCGGTGACGTTTACCGGTTCGCAAATGACCGCTTCTGGCCGACGGTTGTCTGTCGCAAAATAGCTATTCCAGCGTCATGAGCTAGTTAAGATTGAGTTGTAAAAATTACATTCTTAATTAATCGCTGCATCTTATTTGCCGGTGCGTTGATGGTTGCTTTTAACCATGCCAATCGCGTATCCGTTTGACTTAGATCAACCCGTCGATGCAACACTCTGCGGGCTCAATATTTAATGTTTTTGCATCGACTTGGTTGAAATGCACACATTAGCGTAAGGTTTTATTTATTCAACTCATTGAGGTGCGACAGTTTTACATCCCCGTAGAGAACTCAGGTGGGTGTTTGATTGCAGTTCGTATCGTGCGTAAGGCATCATCGTATTGACAAAGTAAGTGCAAAGCCCAGTCGGTACGTGTGCGGATGCGAATATCATTTTCGTCTGAGGGAATTTCGCTATTCAACATCGATTCAACATTTCTTATGATGAGTTGTTCAGGCAAATACATGATCCGGCTGTTTTTGTAGCTCGAAGCACGCAATTCAGTAATTGGATAAGCTCCCCCGAGCCCAGCCGAAACCCCCACCAGGAGCGCTGGCTTGTGTCCAAGTTCACCGAGTCCTGCGTACAAAAAGAAATTTTTCAGCGCCGGGCAAGCCATGCCATTCCACTCCGGGCTGATCACGATCAGTGCGGTTGCTTTTTTGAGGATGGATTGCTGGACACTCCAGATTCCATCAATGTCTTCTTCTGGCCACAGCGGTAGCCGACTAGAAGCCAAGTTCAGCAGTTCGCCTGAATCACAAAGACCAAGTTGCTCTAATCGGTCGCGCAAATATTTTGCGACTTTGAGTGATTGGCTGTTTGATCTATTCGATCCAGACAGCAGAACGATATGACGGCTCATTGCGCCACCTTCTGTTTAGCGTTGTGTGCTTTGGGGGCGACACGGCGTGAACGCACGACGGGCCAGAACAACTCTTCTTTCCAACTGATCGGTGACAAGTGTTCGATGCCGTATAAGGGCGGACGCCGGCGGGTAATTTTGGCCGTTCCGAACAGGATGTCCCAGAAGAACAACAGGTTGCCGAAGTTGCCCTTGTAATGCGTGACACCATCCTCGGCAGTCAAGCCGTGATGGGCTGAATGAGTGGAGGGGGTGGAGATCGTTCGCTCCAGAACCCAGACAATAGGGCGCAACACACGGATGCCATACAGTTTGTCATCCCACGCAACGCTGCTGTGCGCTGCGAAGATGACGGTCATCTTTAGGATCAGATAAACATAGTAAATATGTGCAAGCCCTAGATAGATCAGTATGCCGGACAGCCAGATGCTGGGCATCAGCATGTAGTAGAAGCTGTTGTTTCGATAAACGATGCGGACACTCATGTAGGGCGCGGAGTGATGAGCGCGGTGCAGCGCATAAAGTGCCGGGACCCGATGTGTCAGTCGATGCCACCAGTATTGAGTCATGTCATCCAGTACTAAAAACAACACGAACCCTGCGACCCAAGGAAGGGTGGCCAGGGCGTCTTTCATTTCCGGAACAGCCAGGCTCAGGATTTTTCCACTGAGCCACATGACACTGGGGAACGTGATTGCAACCAGGATCCCGGAGCCGATGACTTCGATCAGTACGTCACGTTTCCCGCTCGACGGGTGACGGAGCGAAGAACACGCGAGTTCCAGCAAGATGAAGGCAAGGAATATCCCGGCCACTATTACGGAAGGATTGTTGGCGAGCATTATTGTATTCATGGCACTCTCGATTAAGGCCCCTGCGGGCAATGCCATTTCATTAGAAGCCAACGAGTAAGCCGTCCCTATGCGCGAAACGGACAAAATTGAGAGAGAACAGGTCAATCGTTCTCCCCAGCGCTTTCACCGCGGCAAACTGGGCCAGGTGCTGGAACGTTTCCTGGATAGCCAGGCCTTGAGAGAAAACAGGGATTACAGCCTGATCGAGCTGGATCAGCTTTGGCGCGAGGCGGCGCGAATCGATCCGGCGATCGGGTTGAAACTGTTCACGCTATTCACGCCTCAGGACTGGCACGTCCTGGCCTATCTGTGCTTGTACAGCGCCGACGTTTTATCATCGATGAAACTTTGGGCCCTTTACGCGCAGCTTGCGTCGGACACGGACACGGTGAAACTGCTCAATGATGAAAACGGCGTCGGCATCGAGCTGTGCGTCGATGCGCCCAGTGAGCTGGCGCGCTATGTCATTGAGCACTACGGCGTAATGTCCATCGCGCAGTTGCGGCGGGGAACAGGGCAGCAGGTACAGCCGGTCCTGGCGAGATTTACTCACTCTCGTCCGTCGTATTACAAGCAATACACCCAATGGTTTGGGGGCCGTGTCGAGTTTGACTGTCCGATTAACTGCTTCTATTTCGATGCTCGAAGCTTGAGCCTGCCGATGCAGACACGTCATCACGGGATGCTTGAGGTATTGACCCAGGAACTGGATCGACGGATCGCCGCGCATCGGAATTTCAGCGGTTGGTCAGCCAAGGTTGCTGAAGGCGCGCGACGATCTCTAGCGAGAGATGAAACTCCCAATCTGGACAATCTGGCGAAGGCGCTGCACCAGACGCCAAGGACCTTACGGAGACGACTGGAAGAGGAAGGTACAACCTTCAGACAATTGCTCGATCAGATTCGCGCAGAGTTGGAACTGCATCTTGAATTGCAAGGAGAGTCATTAACGGAGATTGCAGCTCAACTAGGCTACAGCGATTTGGCGGCGTATCTCCACGCCCGAAGTCGATGGCGTGACAGGCAGTAATGTGGCGGGCCCGAATTTTTCGGAACGACAGCGTTACCTCACAAATCACCTCATCCCACGCCAGTAATTTCCCTTGTGCGGTTCCAACCCCACGGCGGTACGTTCGACCCAACTCTAGGCGTTCAATCATGGCACTGGTGGGCAGGCGAAATAGACGCAATTTTGGCTATGGCCGGCAACTGAGCTATGCAGGGCCGCAAGCGCTAAAAGATCTGTTTGGCGGCGGGTATTCTCGGACTGTCAAGGCGCACAGTGATCGCTGGCAGACGTTTGTGCGCTGGTGTCGTTCGGAGGATGGGCCAGGATCGCGAACACGTGATGCCCATCGTCGAGACGCTCAGCGACCAGCATTCTCGTGCCGCGGCCATCGCTCTTTTGGGGTCGCTATTCAGCGAACCTTGTCAGTTGGTGATGCTCGGCTATGAATGCAGCCGGGAAGCCTCTTCAGTAAGGGCTTGCATCAGTTGGTAGTGCCTTCACGGCTGACCGGCTCGCGACGTGGCAAACGGCCGTTGAGTACGGCGTACGCCACCAGACCAATCAGCAGCCCCCAGAACGCTCCGCCGATCCCGAACAATGTGATGTTGGCGGCAGCCGCCAGGAAGGTAATCAGTGAGGCTTCGCGGGATTTGGCGTCGACCATGGCACTGGCCAGGCTGCCGCCGATGGTGCCCAGCAGGGCGAGCCCGGCCAGTGTAGTGATGAAGGTTGCCGGGAAGGCCATGAACACCGCAGCGAGGGTCACGCCAAAAAAACCTACGAGGATGTAGAAGACGCCCGCGGCAATGCCGGCGATCCAGCGCTTGGAGGGTTGTTCATGGGCCTCCTTGCCGGTGCAGATGGCGGCTGTAATCGCCGCGATGTTGAAGGCGTGGGAACCAAAGGGCGCCATGAGCAAGGAACCCAACCCGGTGAGGGTCACGATCGGATTGGCACTGGTGCTGAATCCATCGTTGCGCAGTACCAGCATGCCAGGCATGTACTGACCGGTCAGGGTGATCAGAAACAGCGGCAGCGCGACACTGAGCAAAGCATTGAGCGAGAACTCAGGCAGGGTGAACACTGGTGCTGCGAGTTGCAGCCCCAGGCCTGAAAAATCGAGACGTCCCTGAATCAGCAGGAAGGCCAACCCCAGTGCCAAAATGCCCACCACCGCGTAGCGTGCGGTAAAACGCTTGAGCAGGATGTAGGCAATTATCAGCAGCCCGACCAGCATCGGCTCAAGGCTCATGCCGCCAAAAGCACCGATGCCAAACTGCAGCAGGATACCGGCCAACAGCCCTGCGGCCACACCCGGCGGTATCAGTCGGATGACTTTTTCGAAGTAGCCGGACAAGCCCAGCAGCACGAAGGCAGTAGCCGAGATCATGTAGGCGCCCACCGCCTCGGCATAAGGCGTGGTGGCCAGGGCGACGACCAGGAATGCCGCCGCGGGTGTCGACCAGGCCGTGATGATCGGCTCGCGAGAAACCCAACTGAGGAACAGCCCGGTAACGCCCACGCCAATCGACACGGACCACACCCACGAAGCTGTCAATTCAGGGCTCAGCCCAGCGACCTTGGCTGCCTGGAAGACCAGGATGAAGGTGCCGCCATAGTTGACAATGACCGAGATCAGACCGGCGATGATCGGATGCATGAGATCGCTGAGGCGGACAGATGACTGGGATGTTGAAGAAGGCATGGCTGAACTTTGCTCCTTGCAAAGCGAGGTACTTGGCCTCGACTGGAAAGTGATTTTTTGCGCTGACATGGCCTGTTTTAGCCATGCACTTTTACGTATGAAATCCGACCACTATTCGGGCTTGCGTCCGGCCCTTACCTAGCGATGAGCAGAGTCTACGGATAGACTGGCCTGCCTATATGGGCCAATTTATTCGTAGTGAGCAGACCGCATGGCAAAAACCTTCGAGCTTGAAACGCTGAAGATGCGACTCAACGACGCCGAGTTTCAGATGCTGGATCTGCACCTGCGGATTCAGCGCGCCCTGCGGGCACTGATCCTCGACGGTGCCCTTGACTCTGGCCTGAAGCTGCCCGCAACCCGGGTCCTGGCCAAGACGCTCGGCGTTGCTCGCGACACGGTCGAGAACGCCTACGTGCAATTGCACCGTGATGGCTTCATCGTGCGGCGCGAGGGCTCGGGCAGCTATGTATCCGAGACGGTTGGCACCGAGTTGCGCGGGGCAGCGCGCCGGCGCATGAAGGTGCAAGACGCCCAACGCAGCGCGGCGGTGCCAGGACCAGGCTTGAGCCGGCGCGGTCGGATGATTTTCGACAGTGGTGGAGTTAGCGATCAACAGGTGATCAAGGCCTTTGCCACAGGTCTACCGGAAACCCGCGCCTTCCCCACCGATGTCTGGGAACGCCTGCAACGCCAGGTCATGAAGGACTACCGGGGCAATGTCCTGCTGCACGGAGACCCGCAAGGTGTCGAGCCTCTGCGCAAGGCTATCGCCACCTACTTGAACCTCGAACGCGGGGCCAAATGCTCCCCCGACCAGATCCTGGTGTTGAGCAGTACTCGCCAAGCCCTGTTCCTGTGTGCTCAGTTGCTGGTGGACGCCGGCAAACCGATCTTGCTGGAAAACCCGGGCTACTACGGCGCCAAGAAGGCCTTTGAAACGGCCGAGGTGAAGGTCGTGCCCATTGACGTCGATGGCCTGGGCATACGCACGGACGTGCTGCAGGCAGACCGCAGCGGCGCCAATTGCGTCTATGTCACGCCCTCGCATCAATACCCCACCGGAGCGACCTTACCGCTGGAACGCCGACTCGAGCTGATCAGTTGGGCGGCGGAGCAGGGCAAGTGGATCATCGAGGACGACTACGACAGCGAATTCCACTACGAAGGGCTGCCGACCGCGTGCGTACAGGGCCTGGACAAATACCAGCGCACGATCTACCTCGGCACCTTCAGCAAGACGCTCTATCCAGGGTTGCGGATGGGCTACATGGTGCTGCCTTTCGAGCTGGTCAAAGCCTTCACCTACGCGCGCAGCATCATGGACGGCCACACGCCGCAGATCCTTCAGCTGACCCTGGCGCGCTTCATGGAGGACGGTCACTACAACTCCCATGTCCGGGCCATGCGCAAACTTTACGCCGGGCGCCGTGCAATCATGCTCAATGCCATCGGAAAGCACCTGGACGGTATTGCCACGGCCTTATGCCCCCAAGGCGGGCTGCAGATTCCCTGCCTGTTGGCTGATGGCTGGTCGGAGGAAAAGACCATCCGCCAAGCGGCCAGCGCGGGAGTGCAACTGCCCGGCCTCAGTCGGCTGTACGCCGGCGAGGAGAAGAAACAAGGTTGGCTATTGGGCTATTCGTCCTTGACCGCCTATGAAATCGAAGCAGCCATGCTTCGCCTGGCCAATGCGCTGAGCAAGAAGTAAGACAACAAATGGCTGGCCGAGCTGCAGAACACCGTGTCCGTTTCTGCGCAACGCTCCGGGACAAACACGTTTCAGACACGGTCACGCGCCTCCTCCCATGGTTTGCCGGCATCACTGCCCGTGCCCCTGCGGCGGTGAAATAGTTCATCTCAGTTACACGAAAGGATGGGATCAGACCGTCCTTTAGTCCACTCACCGTGCAGGTATTGCAGTCTGTGTCTATGCTGCAGTACCGGTGTTGAGTGCCGGACCGAACCTATGTCGGTGGGCCACCCTCGATGGCCGGCAGTCCGGTTTTAAACCACCACAGCATCAAAACAGCACAGCGGAATGTGCGTGAGCATGAGCTTGAATGCCTGAGCGATTCAGCCACTTATCGGATATGGAAATAGGCTTGATGTGTCGGTAAAAAAAATCTTTTGCGTGATCGGGACACGTCCCGAAGCTATCAAAATGGCCCCGGTCATTCTGGCCTTGAAACAACAGCGTTGGGCCGATGTGCGTGTGGTCGCCACGGCACAACATCGCGATATGCTGGATCAAATCCTGGTGTTTTTCGGCATCGAGCCCGATATCGACCTGGACGTCATGCGGCCAAATCAAACCTTGGCCACCCTGACCGCGCAGTTATTGCTCAAGCTGGATACCGTCCTGCTCGAAGAGCGGCCCGATGCTGTTCTGGTGCAAGGTGATACCACCACGGTGATGGCCTGTGCCCTGGCCTGTTTTTACCGACGCATACCGGTGGGGCATATTGAAGCCGGCTTGCGCACGTGGGATCTGCGGCATCCGTTCCCCGAGGAAGCCAACCGGGTCATTACCAGTCAATTAGCGCACTGGCACTTTGCGCCGACGGCAAGCACCCGGCAAAACCTGCTGACAGAGGGTGTGGCCAGTGCGGATATTTTCGTCACGGGCAACACGGTGATCGACGCACTGCTCACGACAGCGGCCAGTGAGGTGCAGATCGGTCTTGATCTTGATCCGGGCAAGCGCCTGGTGCTGGTGACGGCCCATCGTAGAGAGCATTTTGGCGCACCGTTTCTCGACATCTGCCGAGCGCTGCGCACCCTTGCCGAGAACAACCCTGAGGTTCAGTTTCTTTACCCTGTGCATCCGAATCCAAACATCCAGGATGTCGCCCAGGCGTGCCTGGCAGGCATGCCTAACTTCAGACTGTGCGCGCCGCTGGGTTACGCGGCGTTCATCGCTGCTATGAAAGCGGCGTATTTCATCCTGACCGACTCGGGAGGCGTCCAGGAAGAGGCGCCGGCGCTGGGTAAGCCGGTGCTGGTCATGCGCGATGAAACCGAGCGTCCAGAGGCGGTAGAGCAGGGCAGCGTCAAGCTGGTTGGCGCCAGCTATGAACGCATCATCGAGCAGGCGCAGCGCCTGCTTGACGATGAATCGGCCTACCGTGGCATGGTGCGAGGTGTTTCGCCCTACGGCGATGGGCAGGCTGCAGGGCGTATCGTGAAGGTCCTGCACGAGCACTTTTCTTGAAGCGCCTGGTATTTCTCTCGCCGTTGCCTTGGCAGAGCTTCGCCCAGCGGCCGCATAAGTTTGTCGATTGGGTGCACAGCCGCACAGGTGCGTTGGTGCTCTGGGTTGACCCTTATCCCACGCGGCTGCCCAGGTGGAGCGATCTGAGGGCGGCGGCGCCATCCGCGCAAACGAATCCATCCAGCGGCACGCCGTCATGGCTCACGTTGATCAAGCCTGGCGGTTTACCGATAGAGCCTCTACCTGGCTCGGGCTGGGTGAACCGGTTTTGCTGGCGGCATGTATTGAGCCGGATCGATCAATTCACCCACTCATCCCCAGCCTTGCTCGTGGTCGGCAAGCCCTCGGTCCTGGCGCATCTGTTGCTGCTGCGTCTTCGTCACTGCTCGTCCTTGTATGACGCGATGGATGATTTCCCGGCGTTTTATACCGGCCTTTCGCGGTCAGCCCTGGCGCGCCGTGAGCGGCTGATCGCCCAGCGCGTGGATGTTATCTGGACGTCGAGTTCCACGCTCAACGCGCAGTGGCGGCGTTATCGGAATGAGGTGTGCCTGGTGCTGAACGGCCTGGACTTGTCGGCGATCTCTGCCGTGGAGCTGGCGCCAACGTCATCGAGTCGAAAGATTTTTGGCTACGTGGGCACCTTGGCCGCCTGGTTTGACTGGGCCTGGGTGGCCGCTTTGGCCGAAGCCAGGCCCAACGACGAAATTCGTTTGATGGGGCCGGTTTTCGGCGCCGCGCCCGCGCACTTGCCGAGCAACGTGGTGGTGTTGCCCGCCGGTAATCATGGCGCGGCGTTGGCCGCCATGGCTGAGTTCGACGTGGGGTTGATCCCTTTCAAAAAGACCCTGCTCACCGCGTCGGTCGATCCGATCAAGTACTACGAATACCGCGGCCTCGCATTGCCGGTGATCTCGACTGACTTCGGCGAGATGCACGACCGTTCAGGGCTGCCCGGTGTTTTTATCAGTCATTCACACACCGATATTGCCGGGTTGGCCGAGGCCGCCTTGCAGTGTGAGCGTAATGCGGATGAAGCCCGTGCATTTGCACTGCAACACTCATGGGAAGCGCGTTTTGATGCCGCCACGCTTCATCCATAACTGCGACGTGATCGTCGTTAACTACAACGTTGGCAAACTGCTCGGCGAATGTGTGGCATCGGCCCTCAGGGAAGGCGCGTTGCGGGTGATTGTGGTGGATAACGGATCGAGTGACGGCAGCCTGGCGTACCTGGATGAGTTCCTGGCCGATACGCGCCTGAGCATCATCCGGAATAACCGGAATATGGGCTTTGCCTCGGCCTGTAATACCGGTGTGGCTGTATCGGGTGCCGGTGCGTTGTTGTTCCTGAACCCGGATTGTGTCCTGTTGCCGGGCTCATTGCAGGGCATGATGGAAGCGCTGCGCGCCGATGCCGCTACGGGCATGGTGGGGGGCTTTCTATGCAACCCCGACGGGTCCGAACAGCCGGGCGGGCGCCGGGTCTTTCCGACCCCCCGGAGAGCCTTCGTGCGGGCTTTTGGCTTGTCGCGCCTGGATGGGTTATTTCCTACGCTGTGCGCCGACTTCCTGTTGCATCGTGAACCGCTGCCTACCGAGCCCGTCGCGGTAGAAGCCATTTCCGGTGCCTGCATGCTGGTCAAGCGTGAAGCGTTGACGTCTGTGGGTCTATGGGACGAAGGCTATTTTCTGCATTGCGAGGATCTGGATTGGTGCATGCGCTTCAAGCTGAAGCAGTGGCGCGTCGTGTTTGTGCCACAGGCGCGCGTCATGCACTGGCGGGGCGCCTGTAGCCGGAATAGACCGTTCTTTGTCGAATGGCACAAACACCGAGGGATGGTGCGGTTCTACGCAAAGTTCTTCAGGGCCAACTACCCCAAGGGGTTGTGGTGGTGGGTGGTCCTGGGTGTGTGGCTGCGCTTCGGCTTGGTCTGCATCTACCATGGATTCAATGGGTTGTTGGGGCGATCCCGGGGTGGGCATGCCTGAGGTCACGGTCGGTGTGCTAGGGGCCAGCAGCCTGGTAGGCCGCTGCCTGCTTGCGTTGCTGGTGCGCGAACAGTTCAAGGTCGTCGCTTTTTCCCGGCAGCCACAGCACGGCAGCGACAGTGACGCGGTCAGTTGGCAACGGCTTCCTGAGGCGGATGTAAGCGCATATGCCGCGCCGATTCCCTACTGGATCTGCGTGGCACCGATTTGGGCGCTGCCGCAGCATTTTGCGCTGCTGCAGGCCTGCGGAGCGCGCAAAATCGTGGCCCTGTCTTCCACCAGTCGCTTTAGCAAAAGCCACTCCGTCGACTCCGCAGAGCGGCGTCTCGCCAGCCTGTTGGGCGACGCCGAGTCGCGCGTTGAGCAGTGGGCGCAGGCCCACGGGGTGCACTGGGGCATCCTGCGTCCGACCTTGATCTACGGCCAGGGACGCGACAAAAACATTACCGAGATCGCGCGCTTTATTCGGCGCTTCGGCTTTTTTCCGCTGTTTGGTGGCGCGATGGGACTGCGTCAACCCGTGCATGCCGAGGATGTGGCGAGCGCCTGTGTGGGGGCGTTGCAGGCCCCCCAGGTGTGCCGTCATGCCTACAACCTCAGCGGCGCAGAGACGCTGCCCTATCGGGAGATGGTCGCCCGCGTGTTCACCGCGCAGAACCGCCGCCCGCGTTTATTCACGGTGCCGCTCTGGGTGTTCCGGATAACCCTGTTGCTGTTGCGAGTGCTGCCGCGCTATCGCCATTGGTCGGCGGCGATGGCGCAGCGCATGAACCAGGACCTGGTGTTCGAGCATACCGAGGCAGCCCGGGATCTTGGCTTTGCGCCCAGGGGATTTTTATTGTCGGAACAGGACCTGCGTTAGTTACTCATGTTCATGGGGCACCCACGGACCCCACTTGGCTTCATAGATCGCCTTGTTGCGCTCGAACAGCGCTTGGCGTTCGCCCTGGTTCATAAGCGCGAACGATGCCGACAGTTGGTGATGGATAAACACATCGCGGGCGCAGGCGTTCACCAGGCCGGCGCGTTCGACACGCCGGCAATAGTCGTCATCCTCGAAGAATCCACGGCCATAGACTTCGTCGAGCGGGCCGATTCGCGTGTAGGTACTGCGCGGCATCATCACGCAGAAGAACGCCAGGGTCGGCAGCCGGACCACCTCGCCAAGGTGGCGGCAGGTAAAGTGCCGAGCCGCTTGCGGCATGTCTGCGGGGTCGGCGTAGTGGATGTCGATCCTGGCCTGGTTGCCGATGTTGTTGGTCACCGGGCCAATCAAGCCAAGCTCGGGATTGCGTTGTAAATGCCGTCGCAAGGTACTCGCCCAGCCGCAGGTGACCTGCGTGTCGTTATTGAGCAGCACCAGATATTCACCGCTGGCGATCGCCAGGCCCTGGTTGTTCGCGGCGGCGAAACCCCGGTTGTCGGTGTTGAGCACGACCGTCTGGCCGCTGCTGGCCGCCCACTGCCTGAGAAAGGCTGCGCTGCCGTCACTGGACGCGTTGTCCACCACGATGATTTCCAGTTCAGGCCCGTCGCGGTCGTGCTCGAGGCTGTCCAGGCACGCACGCGTCAGCGCCAGGTTGTTGTAGGTCACTACGATGACGCTGATGCGTGCGGTGGAGGCGTCGCGTTCGGCCAGGGTGATGAGCGCCTCGGCGCGGTGTGCCCAGGTTTGTTGGGCGGCGAACGCCTGTCGCTGGGCAATCTGTTCAGCCGTCGATGGCAGCAGTGCCCGCGTGATCGCGGCAATGAACGCCGTGCCGTCGTGGCCTACCTGCACCAGGGTGCCGAATTGTTGCATCTCTGGCAGGTCGACCGAGACCACGGGTTTTCCGGCGCTCAGGTACTCGTAGACCTTGACCGGGTTGGTGGCGAGCGTCAGTGCCGTGATGTGAAACGGCACGATGCACACATCAAAGCCATGCAGGTAATAGGGCAGGGTGGCATAGGGGACTTCGCCGATGAATTCAACGTTCGGGTAGCCACGCAATCGCGCCCGCGCGCCCACCGTATCGGCGCCGATCAGCAGCACCACATGCCCTGGAAACGCCTCGGCAATGCGGGCCACGAGCGCGGGGTCAAACCAATGGGCAATGGCGCCGTAGTAGCCAATCACCGCGCGCTGCAAGCGATCCCGGTAGATCAAGGCCGGTGGCTTGGAGAACTGGTTGAAGTCTGCGGCATTGCGAAGGATGGCGCGGGTTTCATTGGCTTGGGTCGGCCATTGCTCGGCCAGCCAGTCGGAGCTGAACAGCCGAACGTCAGCGTTGCGCACCAGCCGTTGCTCCAGTTGCAGTATGCCGGGGGCGTTGTTGCCGAAGCCTTGATGATGGTCCATGCAGTCGTAGATCAACCGGCTGTTGGGTAATTCACCGGCGATGTCGCACCAGAAAGGGTGCTGCACCAGTGAAATGACCCGAGCGGACCCGGCCCAGAGGAGTACCTCGCCAATACTGCGGCACAACTGCCGAACCTGTACGGCGTCAGGCGGCGCGGCATAGATAAGCGGTGCACCATGAGCGAACAGCTTGACCTGGAACAGCCGCTGCGTCTGGTCCAGCGACTCGAGTTCAAAGCCGGCTTGGGGCGCATGTATCAATGATGCCGACACGTAGATGACCCGCCGCCCAGTGGCGCTCAGTGCCTGGGCCAGTTGTTGCGGGCGCTGGTGGCGCAAGTCCCAATCGATAGCCCCCCAGATAATGTAGTCCGCCAGCCCGGCCTGTTGTGGTTGAGGCGTCAGCGCTGGGCTGGCGAAGGTTTTCACAGGTCGCAGGACGCCACGCAATGTGCGCACAACGCGCAGCAATGCGCCTCGGTAAATGACCGCCAGGAGTTTTTTTACGCTGTCCGGCAACGGCAACCGGTGATACGCCGCGCGCCAGCGCTGCCGGCGAGATGGGCGCCGCTCGATCAGCATGGGCGGGGCGACCTCATCCGGACTTTCTCGGCGACGCGGCGACCACTACAAAGTCGCTTTTCAGGGTGCCTGACTCGATCAGCCCGTCTTCGATGTCGAACAACATCTGCAGTACCCTGAGGGACTGCGGGTTGTCCGGGGTGAAGTTGCCGGCGATACCGTGCAGCAGAAACTGCAGTAACGAGCCACCGCAGAGGTTCAGCGCACGCACATCAAAGTGCTCCTGCACCACCTGCAGAATGTCTGCCGAACGCACGGCCTCAGAGGGGTCGACTTTCACCACCTCGGCGGGGTCGGGCAGTGGCACGACCTGTTGCACCTGTCCGTATGAACCCTTCACGAATGAGCGGCGCAAATGCTCGGGAATCAAGCCGAACGCATGGCTGATGGCCGCGCGTTGTCGGGCATCAAAGGCAAAGTGATTGGCCCCGACATATTCATTGAAAAACAGCCAGCCGCCGGGCTTCAGGCTACGGCGAACCCGCTGGCAGACCACCTCTAGCTCGCGGATATGGTGCAGCGAGCCATTGAACCAGACCGCGTCGTAGTGATCGCCCGGCAGGTCAGTCCGTTCGATATCACACAGGGCGTAATGGATCGTCGACGCGCCCATCGCCAGCGCTTCGGCCCTGGCCACCTCAAGTGCGGCAGGGGCTATATCCACGGCGTCACAGTGCTCGAAGGCGTTGAGCGTGTAGAGTTCGCGCTCAAGGGTGCCGGTGCCGCAGCCGATGCTCAGCATACGTGTGCCTGGCGCCGGGCTGCCGAGAAACTCCTTCAGGCAGTACTGCACCCATCCGGGATGGCCGCTGCCCGCCGTCGCCTTATGCTGATGGCGGCGTTGTACGGTTGGTACCGCCAGCCAATATACATCCGCAGAAAAGGCGTCGGAACCGGCCATGTTTTCTGACCAGTGATCCGCTGTGACTTGCTTGTCGGCGCTGATCCCTTCGCGCTTGCCGTTGAGCTTGTTCATGATTCGCTTGAACACGGTGTCTTCCTTCCATTGGTCAAGGGTTACCCGATTGCCGGTGCGGTTGAGGGCGCGTCCATGTGCCCCATTTGCTTTCAAAGTACGCCTGGTTCTTGTCCCACAGTGCTTGATATTCGCCGCTGGCGATCAGCTTCTTGAAGGACGCCTGCCCGTAGTGGTGGATGAAGGCATCCTCGGCGCACACGGTCCTCAGGCCGGCCGCCTGGATGCGCCGGCTATAGTCATCGTCTTCGAACATACCGATGCCGAACGCCTCATCCAGCCAACCGATGCGCTCCAGCACCTCGCGGCGCATGGCCACGCAGAACATGGCGAGCATGCTGATATCGAAGGTGCGGCCGCGATGCCGCGCAACGTGCTGATCGGCGAAGGCCTCCATGTGCTCAAGGCCGACGTAGTCGACGACCACCTTCGCTTCGTTGCCTACCGAGTTGGTCATCGGGCCGACCAGGCCAATCTGCGGGTCTTGCAGGTGGCGCAGCAACGGGTCGACCCAGCCCTTGGGCACCACGGTGTCGTTGTTGAGCAGCACCAGGTATTCCCCGGTCGCCAGGCGCAGCCCCTGGTTGTTGGCGGCGGCGAAGCCCAGGTTGCGGTCATTGAGCACCAGCGTGACGTTCGCTTGGGTGCGGCCCAGGTAACGCAGGTAGTTGCGCGTGTCGTCGGAGGACGCGTTGTCGACAATGATCAGCTCGTAATCGGGGTACGTGGTGTTGCGCAGCAGGCTTTGGATACAGCCCTGGGTCAGTTCGACGTTGTTGTAGGTGACGATCACGATCGACACTTTCGGGTGCAAGGCCGTCAGCGCGCTGAGGTTGGTGTCGAAGCGGTGGCGCCAGTCATTGTCGCTGGCGAGCGCGACGCGTCGGGTGGCGGCCTGGGTATCGGTTTCGTTCAGGGCGCGCTCGATCTGCTCGATGAAGGCCTGTGGTTCGCTGGCGAAATACACGAAATCCGCGTAGATCTGCATTTCTTCCAGCGGCACCGACACCACCGGTTTGCCGGCGCTGATGAATTCGTAGAACTTCACCGGATCGACCGCATGGGTCACGTTATACAGGCGGAATGGGATAAGGCAGACATTGAAGTGGTAGAGGTACAACGGCATCTGTGCATAGGGCTTCCTGCCGAGCAAATGCACGTTGGGCAGGCGGTCCAGCCCGGTCAGGTCCTTGACGAAAATGTCGCCGATCAGCACAAAGTTCCAGTCCGGCCGCAGCTGGGCGATGCTCGCGATCAGCGCCAGGTCGACCCATTCGGCCAGGGCGCCGTAGAAGCCGATCAGGGGCCGCTCGATCTCCGCCATCAGGGCATTGGGTACACAATTGCGGTCGAAGAATTCGAAATCCACGCCATTGCGCAGCAACAGGCAGTTACGGCTCATCGGCGCCCATTTTTCCTGCAACAGCGCGGCGGTGACCGTCACCAGGTCGGCGTCTCGGACCAGGGTGTGTTCTTCCTCCAGCAACGTCTGGCCGATCCCCGGAAAGCCCACCCAATCGTCCATGCAGTCGTACTGGATTTTCCAACCGTGGGCGCTGCGCAACCGCTGCGCGAGCGGGGCCCAGAAGGCCAGGTGCACCACGCTCACCGCGGTTTTTATGCGCAAGTCGTTAGCCAGCGCATCGATCGCGCTGGCGTAGGCGAGCAGGTGTTTTTCCGGCATACGCTGGTGGTAGTAGTCCACGAACGCGTCGCGCTGCAACGTCACCTCGAATACCCCGGGCGACACTTCCAGGGTGCTGTAGGCCTGGCCGGGCTCGGCGCTGCGGGAGGGCACGATGTAGAACACGCGGTAGCCGTGACGGGCGAACTGGCTCATCAACTGCTGGGGTCGCTGGAAGCGCGCGGCCCAGTCGATATTGGCGAAGCAGAGGATGTCGAAGCGCGCCTCTGATGACGATAAATCAGCCGATGGCGACAGCGGGTTTTTCGACGCAGTGTGCAACGGCAGAGGTTGCCCGTGCAGGAAGTCGGGGGTGTCGTCTTCGGTGTGCCGTGACCGATACCTGAACCAATGCAGCAGCGCTCGCAATGGCCGGGTGATCCGCCACGAGCGGGTGTTTTTCAACATGGCGATGTAGGCCAGCGCCGCATTTCGTTCCCTGATGGCCGCATCGCGTTCCACGTGGGCGCTTTCGCGCTCAAGGGTGGCCAGATTGTCCTTATCCATGGTGGGGTCCTTCACGAAAACGTTGTGCTGTGCTGTTCGCCGTAAGTGTGCAGCGGTGTCGGGTCGTTGGCTGGCCACATCGAGCTGGTAGACCCTGGGCGGTAAAACGTCACTGTCACGCTGCGCCTGGAAGAGCCGCAACCCTCCACCACCCGCGAAACGGCATGCCAGGAGTTGTCGGCGCGCACGAGAACCGCCGAGTTACCGACCTCGGGCGTCACTTGCGCGACGATATCGGTCGGGCTGGCAGAGCCGAGGATCTGCAGGCAGCCGCCGTCGGCGGGGTCCCAGGTCTGGTTGAAGTACAAGATGTGCGTGACCAGTTTGTCGTCCAGGTCCGGGTGCGGCCCGAGGTTGGCCCCGGGGCCGTAGTGGAACAGGTTGGCCTCCATGGGCGCCTCGGTCACGTCCACCCCGGTCAGGGCGGAGATAGCCTGACGGTATTGCGGTGAACAGAGGCTGTGGGCCAGTGCCCGCCATTGCAGACTCAAAGCCTGTGGGTTGACCACCTCGTGGCTGCCCATGGCGATCAATTGCCGCGCTTCGTACTCGTAGTCCTTGGCGCCGCCGTAGCCGGAGACCGTCTTGAAGTGGTCGTGCGGGTAGGTTTGCGCCAGCGCCCTGGCATTTTCGGGAGCGTAAAGCTCGCCGATTTGCGCCCAGGAAAAAGGTTCGGTTTGCAGGCGGTGGGCCGTCAGTTTGCTCAGGTCAATCATGTCGAAGGGCTCCCAGCCATTTCTTCAGGGTACGGCGAAGACGGCGCAACGGCGCCGTCAGCTTGAACGAGTTGGAGCGATACAGCATTTCCAGTGCCTGTTGATGTTGCTCGCGTTCGCGTTGCCGGTCCTCGGCCAAGCCTTGGAGCTGTGAGTGCAGGTCTTCGAGAACGCCCGGCAAGGCTTGCCAGTAGCGGTTGAGCGCGGGCTGCGTGGGCCTGCGACCTTCGCGGATCAACGCGGCCACGCGGTCCCAGTGCGCATCGATCTGCACCATCGCGTGGGCGGTCACCTGGGACACCGGCTGCTTGCCCAACTGTGCGCGAAACCACTGCGGATCAATCGGCTGGTCCCGGTGTAATTGGAATATTCGCCCATGGCTGGGCAACGCGGTGTATTTGCCGGTGCCCAGGTCCGCCGAGCAGAAGATCGGCACACCAAAGGCCAGTGCACTGATCGCCAAGTGGTAGCTGTGGCCGATCACCCCTTCGGCATGGGCGAGCAACTCCGCCAGCAGCAGGGGCTCGGGCCAGAAGGGCAGGCGCCGCGAGCGCGCAAGGCCGTCGCCCAGCACGCTTTCATGATCACCGAGCACCGGCCCTATGGGCAGCAGCAGCAGTTGCACGTCATCGAACTGCTCGGCATGGGTTTGCCACAGCTGCAGGAAGCTGTCCAACCCCCACATTGCATGCACCACCAGATAGGGTTGGGTCAGGCCGGCGCTGCTGCACAGCTCCAGGAACCGGGTAGAAGGCGATTGAGGGTCGAGCAGCCGTGGCAGGCCAAAGGCCGTGTCGGGGAGCACCTCGACGTGGGCCGTCGGCGACAGCTGGGCCAGGGCCGCTTGGGACAGCACATCGCGTACCCTGATATGCGGGCTGTGTTCGAGGGTCAGTTTCACCAACGGCGCGGCCCATGGCGGGATGTCGTTGCAATGCATGCCTGGTGCATTCCAGATCAGCGGGACGCCGTGTTGCAACGCGATCAGTGCGGGCGTCAGCCAGTAACCGGTGGGGTGGTGAATGGCGGCATCCGGGGGGGAATAACCGGTGGCGACCAGCTTGTCGAAACGCACAATGAAACCACCGCCGATCAACACCCCATCCAACTGACCCGCGATGTCCGGCAAGCGGGTCAGTGATGTGACCTCGTACGGCCATTCGGGCGGCGTTTTCCCGTGATAGGAAAACCGGTGCAGCGTTATCGCGCCCAGGCGCCGGGTCAATTCCGCCTCGGCGAGGATGGGAAACAGCAGGTCGCCATAATTGGCGACATCGAACGTCCCGAAGATCCCGACCTGCCACTCTCGGCTCATGGCAGCACCCCCGGTTCATTCGTGTGAGGGGGCTGACCGGCTTCTATTCCCAGGTCGACGAACCCGAGGAATTCCTTGGCGCCCGGCAAGGTGTCGAATGCCAGCAGCGCGACCTGCTTCTCGATCAACTGCGCGGTTTCTTCGAGGTGGCCATTCATCAGTTTCAGCGTGATGTGGTACTTGCCGGCCGCGAGGTTGGCGGGGAAGCGGACGTTGAGCGTCGCCTTGCGCCAGCCGTCTTGCGCTGCCTCCGGGTGCAGCGGCAGGTTGGCGCCACCGATCACCAGCAGGCGCGCCTCCTGGATCGTGACACTGAGGGTCGGCAGCTTGATGCTGTCGCGAACCTGACTTTCGACACGCAGTTCGATGGTTTCGCCATACACAAAACTCGAATACAGGCTGTCCGTGTTGGTAAAGCAGGCCGCAACGATATGGCCCTCATCGGTGCCAAAGGCGATGCCACCCTGTTGGGCAAGAAACGCCTTGGGGGCAACCGCCACCGCGCCGCCACTGGCCCAGCGACGCTGTTCGTCACGCATCTCCAGCAGGTAGAGTTCGGCCATTTCTTCGGGAGAGCCACTGGCGCGCACCTGGCCCTCACGCAGGTAGATCACCCGATTGCAAAAGCGTTTGACCATGCCCATGTCATGGGACACAAACAGCAGCGTCGTGCCTTGCTGCGTGAGCGCTTCCAGCCGATTGAGGCACTTGAACTGAAAGGACGCGTCACCCACTGCCAGGGCTTCATCGACGATCAGGATGTCGGGCTCCACGCACACCGCGACGGCGAAGGCCAGCCGCACCAGCATGCCGCTTGAATAGGTCTTGGTGGGTTGGTCGATAAAGTCGCCAATATTGGCAAAGTCGGTGATCTGGGCAAAACGGGCGTCGATTTCCGCGTGACTGAGCCCCAATACGGCACCGTTCATATAGACGTTTTCACGCCCGGTGAAATCGTGATTGAACCCCGAGCCCAGCTCCAGCAACGCCGCCACGCGGCCCTGGCTCTGAAGGGTGCCGGAGGTGGCACTGAGCGTGCCGCAGATCAGTTGCAACAGCGTCGATTTGCCGCTGCCGTTGCGGCCGATGATCCCGACGGTTTCACCTTTGCGCAGTTCCAGCGACACGTCCCGAAGTGCCCAGAACTCACGATAAAAATGTTTTTTGCCGCGAGACAACAGCTGCCACAGGCGATCCCTGGGCGTGTCGTAGATGTGATAGCTCTTACTCAGGTGGGCCGTTTGTACGGCGATGTCAGAGCACATCGGCAAATCCTTTGCGGGTTTTCTGGAACCAGGTGAACCCCAGCCAGGCGACGCCACCGGCCACGAGCAGGCCGCAGGCCCAGGTGAAAGGGTCCGGCACCACGCCCCAAAACAGCACGTCACGGGCCTGTTCGACCACCAGGGTGAGCGGGTTGAGGTGGAGGATGCCCTGGTAGGCCGGCGGAAATGCGCTGGTCGGATAAAAAATCGCCGAGACAAACATCAATGCCGTGGTCAGTACGCCCACCATCTGGCCGACATCACGCAGGTAAACGCCCAGCGATGCCAATAGCCAGGCGATTCCCAAGGTGAAGAGCACCAGCGGCAACAGCACCAAGGGCAGCAACACACTGGTCAGGGGCGGCAAGCCGAAAAACACCAGGTGGAAGACCAGCCAGATCACCAGGCTGGCCAGGGTATGGAACAACACGGCGCCCAACACCACCCACGGCAGGATCTCCAGGGGGAACATGACTTTCTTGACGTAGTTGGCATTGGCGATGATCAGGCCCGGCGCACGTCCCACGCATTCGGCGAACACGTTGAACACCAGCAGGCCGGCAAACACCAGCAGCGCGAACTCGGTGCGCGAACCGTCGCCCGCGGGCCAGCGCAGCTTGAACATCACGCTGAACACGAAGGTGTAGACCAGTAACATGAATAGCGGGTTAAGGAACGACCATAACAGCCCCATGATGGAGCCTCGATAACGCCCAATCACTTCCCGCTGGACCATGGAAAATAATAGCTCTCTATGTCGCCACGGGCTGGAAAACATACCAGCCCGCGCGGTTGTTTCACTCATGCAGCGATTCCCATTGCCAGTGCGGTGCGCCCATGAGTCTAGTCAGCAATTGCAGTTTAGCTATGTGACGTTGAGTGATTGTTCGACCGAGGGGGGATGCTCATGCGTCAGCCTGTCTGCACGCGATCACAGCAGCGGATAAATTTTTTGCTGGCACCGCTTGAAATTTTTCCCCCTGAACCTACTTAGGTTTTACGCGATGCCGACTACGGGTCGCGTCTCAAATCACTTGGAGAAAACTCAGGAGATTTTGCAATGGCTACTACTCTTTCGTTGGCCCCACTGTTCCGTCATTCCGTCGGCTTTGACCGTTTCAACGACCTTTTTGAATCGGCGCTTCGCAGCGAGGCCGGTACCACCTACCCACCCCACAACGTCGAAAAACACGGTGAAGATCACTATCGGATCGTCATCGCGGCGGCAGGCCTGGTGGAAGATGACCTGGAGATCCAGGTGGAAAAAGGCGTGTTGACCGTCGCCGGTGGCAAGCGCGAACACAACGAGGGCATCACCTACCTGCACCAAGGCATCGCCCAGCGCGCGTTCCGTTTGTCGTTCCGCCTGGTCGACCACATCGAAGTGCAGGGCGCACAACTCGCCAATGGGTTGCTGAGCATCGACCTGCTCAGGGAGGTCCCGGAGGAAGCCAAGCCTAAGCGCATTGCGATTGGCGGTGCTGCCAAGGCGGATGTGAAAACCATCAGCGAGCAGTAAGGCTGGAATGAATAAAGGCGCTCTTGGGAGCGCCTTTGTTCTGCCCAATGATTAACAGTCATGTGCTGTGTCTGTGTATCGTTCAGGTCTATGATTTATTCGAGCCCGGATGTAGTCAGTTCAACTCCATGCTTGAAGGCGCATCAACCCGCTCCCCTATCTGCCAGGAGGACCAACGTGCATGGCATTCACCACGCTGATACTGGATGCACCCGGCCCGCCGTTGCTATTCGAGGAAGTCGACCGATTCCTTGAGTTGGGCTTGGTCGTCACCCTGAATCTCTACTATTTCACGGATAAACCCAGTATCCGCAAGCACTATGGCGAGCGCATCCGGTACACCGAGATCAATGGCCACGACCGGCAAGCTTTCATCGACGCCGTGACTCAGGCCGGGGGGTATAGCGTGTTCAAGACGCGCCTGAATATTCCCATTGAGGGCGAACTGATCCGCGCCGCGGCATCATCGGCGTTGCCAACGCCGCTGCGCGCCATCGCCCAAGCGGGTGCAGGCGTTAACCATATCGACCGGCAAGAGGCTGAGCGCTGTGGCGTGAGCGTACTCAACACGCCGGGCTCTAACGCGGCGGCGGTGGCCGAATACGTCGTCGCCCAGGCGTTGTTTTTATCCAGGGACCTGGACCACTACAACACCGAAACGCACAGCGGTCGCTGGGCCAAGGGCACCTTGGCGCCAGGCCTCGAATTCGGCGAACTCACGCTGGGGCTGGTCGGCACCGGCAGCATTGCCCAAGCCGTCGCGCGCAAAGCGGGATCGCTCGGTATCAAGGTCATCGCCTGCGGTTCAGAGCGTTTTACGCAGCAGGTCGCGCGCAGCCTTGGGTTTGAGCGACGGCAAACCCTCGAGCAATTGCTGGGCGAGGCCGACGTGGTTTCTCTCCACGTACCGCTGACACCGCTCACCCAAGGCCTGTTCGGCCTTGCCCAGTTCAGGCAGATGCGCCAAGGCTCGATACTGATCAATACCGCTCGCGGTGGCATCGTCGATGAAGCCCAGTTGGCAAGCTTCATGACCGCGTTTCCCCGGCATATAAAAGCGGTCGCCATCGATACCTTTGTCCGCGAAAAAGACCGTTTTGACTCGCCACTGGCAGGCATCGGCAATGCCCAACTGACACCGCATATCGCAGGTAACACGACGACGGCGATCCGTAAGGCTTCACGGCAGATTGTCGACAAGATCCACTCGCTCAGCCTGGCTGCGGACGCAGGTTAACCACCGACCTGCTCATGGCCATCGGCTCGTTCGCCTGCTTGCTGATGCTGCTGACCATGACCGAGCCGGTGCCTGTGAGCGTTACCAGCGATACGTCAACGAACTGACCAACTGTCGCTCATCGCCATAGCGGCAAATCGCGAATTCGCAGTAGGTGTAGCGCTTGTTGGTGACGTTATTGGCGTTCAGCGCGACTTCCCAATGCGGGTCTATTTCGTAGCTGGCGCGGGCGTCGTACAGGGTATAAGCGGGCATCGATGACGGCACGCCGGAGGCCTGGGTGGTGCCTTTGTAGCGGGCGCCGCCGCCGATGCGCAGTTGCGGGATGCCGAGCGCAGCCAGGCGGTAATCGGCCCAGAGGGCGGCCTGGTGGTAGGGGGTGTCTTCGCTGCGTTGGCCGATTTCGCTGGCGATATCGCTTTTGGTGATGCGTGCGTCGATGTACGCGTAGGAGGCGATCAGGCTGAGGTCTGGGGTGACTTCGGTCTTGGCTTCCAGCTCGAACCCACGGGAGCGCACTTCGCCGACTTGTACCGAGAAATTGAGGTCGGTGCGGTCCTGGCTCAGCACGTTTTGCTGCTCCAACTGGTACACCGCTGCACTCAACAGCGTGGCGCTGCCCTCGGGTTGATAGCGGATACCGATTTCATACTGCTTGCCTTCGGTGGGAACAAATGTTTGTCCCGCTTTGTTGGTGCCGGCCACCGGGAAGAATGACTCGCTGTAGCTGATGTAGGGCGCCAGGCCGTTGTCGGCCTTGTACACCAGCCCTGCACGCCAGGTGGTGGCTTCATCGCTCTGGCTGCTCTTGGCCGAACTGCGGAACAGTTCGGTGTCCTGGTCGGCCCAGTCATGACGGCCGCCCAACAGCAAAATCCAACGCTCATCAAATTTGATCTGGTCCTGGAAGTAGATGCCTTTTTGCAGGGTGTCGATCTGCGAGCCACGGTCGGTCGCGGGGTTCTTGTTGACCACCACCGGCTGGCCGTAGTTGTAAGTCGCCAGGTTCAGCGACGGAGCGGTGCCACGGAAGTTGTGCGAGTCATAGCTGGTGTCGTAGCCATCGAAGCCGAGCAGGAAGGTGTGCTGCCAGTCGCCGAACTGCCATTTGCTCTCGATATTGGTGTCGCTGGCCAGGCCCCGCGAGCGTTCCTGGCGGTCGCTGTATTGGCGCCGCAGCAGGCCGGTGGTTTGCGCGGTGCCGATGTTGGTGCCGGTGATGTTGACTTGCAGGTAACGCCACGTCACATCCGACTGGTAGTAACGCAGCTTGTTGCTGATACGCGTGTGTTCATCGAAGCGGTGTTCGAACTCATAGCCGAGTGCCGACATCTCGCCGTTCATTTCGTCGTAGTCCGGCTCGCCGATAAAGTCGTGACGGCCGATCTGGAACCGGCCTTCGCCTACGCCTTTGGTCAACTGATAGGGCAGGGGCGCGGAGAAGCCGGTTTCGGTCTTCTGGTAGAACGACAGCAGGGTCAGCGAGGTGTCGTCATCGGGCCGCCAGGTCAGGGCCGGGGCGACGTAGATCTTGTCGTTGTTGATGTGGTCGGCGGCGGTGTCGCTCTTGCGATCGAGCAGGGTCAGGCGGTAGCTCAAGGTGTCGCTGTCACCCAACGGGCCGGTGAAGTCCGCGGACAGTTGCTTGCGGTCGTTCTGCCCGGCTTGAAGGTTGATCTCGTGGTAGGGCGTCTGGCTGGGGCGCTTGCTCACGGTATTGATCAGGCCGCCCGGCGACAGCTGGCCATACAGCACCGACGCCGCGCCGCGAATCACTTCGGCCCGTTCCAGGCCATAGGGTTCCTGCACGCCGTCGTAGGAGTTGTTCTGCAAGCGCAGGCCGTCGCGCAGGGAGCCGCCGGTGGCCGATTCCACATCGAAACCGCGAATGCGGAAGCGGTCCGAGGTGCGGTTGAAACTGGTGGGCTGGCTGGTGAAGCCCGGGGTCAGGTCGAGGGTTTGTGACAGGGTTTCCGATTGGCGGTCGCGGATCTCGTCGCTGGTGACCACCGACAGCGATTGCGGGGTTTCGATGATCGGGGTGTCGGTCTTGGTGGCGCTGAGGTTGCGCGTGGCCACATAGCCTTTGACATGCTCGGTGCTGCTTTCTTCGATTCGCCCGGTGATCGCCGTAGGACTCAGTTCCAGGGAACCTGTGGTGTTGATCGGTACCAGCACGTAGCCATTGGCGCCTTGCACCGCCTGCAAGCCACTGCCGCGCAGCAACTGGGCAAAACCCTGGGCCACCGGGAAGTCGCCTTGCAGGCCGCTGGTGTTCAGGCCGGCCACGGTTGTGCTGTCGAACAACAGCGCCACATGGGCCTGCTGGGCGAACTGGTTCAACGCAGGTCCCAGGGCCCCGGCGGCAATGGCATAACGCGCCGCTTCCTGCGCCGCCACCGGGCTGCACACCCCTAGATTCAGCACGGCCAGGCTGGCCAGGTTGATCGCCAGGGCGAGGGGTAAGGGAGAACGCTTGAGGTGGCGTGGCATGGAAGAAATTCCTGTTATTGAGGTGCTTTCTTCCTTGACGGGGCAGGCGTGAAAAGCGGAACCCGGCAGGCGAAACTATTTTTCCAGGCGTTCGACCTGCAACCACCACGGGCTGAACGCGCGGATGCGTACCGGCAGGGCGTCGGCAATCAATTGCAGGGCGCGACGCGGGTTGTCCAGCGGCAACACCGCCGAAACGCGCAGGTCGGTCAGCTGCTGGCGATCGAACTGCACGTGGCCGCCGTACTGGCGCGCAAGTTCGTCGAGTACCTCCGGCAAGGGACGGTCCTGCACCACCCATTGATGGTGCTTCCAGGCGTCGTCCGTGGCGCGCGGGTCGATCCTGCCCAGCCGCGTGACTGCGTCCGGGGTGATGCGTGCCTGTTCGCCGGCGCTGACCTGGACAGCGTCATGCTGGCTGGCGTCGGTGGCGGCGACGCTCGATTCGAGCATGCTCAGCAGCGTGCCCGGTGCTTCGCGCTTGACCGTGAAGCGCGTGCCGAGGGCGCGCATCTGGCCGTCGTCGGTCACCACCGTAAACGGCCGCGTCGCATCGTGGGCAACTTGCACGAGGATTTCGCCGCGCAGCAAGCGCACCTGGCGCTGCTGGCCGTTGAAGGTCAGGTCGACGGCGCTGTTGCCGCTGAGGGTCAATTGCGAGCCGTCTTCCAGATTGACCTGCTGCCATTGCGCCGGTGCGGTGCGCTGGTCGGCCAGCCAGTAACTGGGCGGGTAAGTTCGCAGCGCCAGGGCCACCGGCAACGCCAGCAGCACACCCAGCAGCACGCGGCCGGCCGGGTTGCGCCGACGTACCCGGGCGGCTTCCAGCGCGGCCTGCACCGGCGCCTGTTGCGGACGCAACGCCTGCAAACGGCCGACAAAACCCTGCAAGCGTTCAAACGCGGCCACGTGCTGTGGGTCGGCGGCTTTCCAGCGTTCGAATTGCTGTTGCTCGCGCTCACTGAGGTTGCCTTCGTTCAGGCGAATCACCCAGTTGGCGGCCTGCTGGTCGAGGTCGGCGCTCATACGTCCAGGGCGTGGTTGCAGTGCATCAGCGCGTTCATCAAGTGCTTGCGCACCATGCGCTCGGAAATCCCCAGGCGGCTGGCGATCTCGCTCTGGCGCAGGCCTTCGAGGAAGTACAACAGGAACGCCTGCCGTGCATTCAGGGCCAGGCCGTCGAGCACGAAGGCAATCTGTTCCAGCGCTTCCAAGGTGACGAGGATCTGTTCCGGCGACTGCTGGCACTGCTCCATCATCTCGACGGTCAGCGCCAATTCCCGCAGGTAGGTGTCTTCCAGATGACGCCGGCGTGCGCGGTCGATGATCAGGTGGCGCGCCGTTGTGGTGAGAAACGCCCGGGGCTCGCGCATGCCACCGAGGGCGTCGCGGGAGGAGAGGATTCGCACAAACGTATCGTGGGAAAGATCCGCAGCGTTATGGGGGCAACCCAGCTTTTTGCGCAGCCAGCCGAACAACCAGCCATGGTGCTCGGTGTAGAGCGCATGGACGGCGTGGTTCAAGGGAAGGTCGCTGGCCGACATGGGAGGATACGTCTGCGGATAAGAATTATTCGCAAGATTAGCGGTGTGCCATCAGCGAAAGCAAGCGTGTCCAGCATGGAGTGTTGTATTTATATCGCCTGGGCTGACCGGCCGATGGGTAATCCACTCATGGAAGCCGGTTATTTCGAAGGTTTGCTACGGGGCGGCACCGTCGAGGCGGCAATATCCCAGGTCAGCAGGAGTTGGCTGATCGCTGCGTGGAGGGTGGCATGGGGCACGTCGTCCCGCGCCAATATCGAAACCCCCTGCAAAAAACTGTCAAACACACTCGCCATCGCGGCGGGCTGGGTCTGCTGCGGCAACTGGCCCAACCTAACCGCGCGCTCCACACACGCCACAATCCCCGCCCGCGTGCGCAGGCGCGACTGGGTCAACCCGTCGGCCACCCGCGCATTTTCCGGGCTGGGCGCACTCATCACGCCCAGCGCGACCATGCAGCCCTTGGGGTGCCCGTCTTCGCACTGCATGCGCACAGATTGGCGCAGCGCGGTTTCGACGGCCTGGCGCGGGGGCAGGCTTTCGTCCCACAGGCATTCGGTGACCTGGGCGTAGGTCGCCAGGTAGCGCTTTACGCACTCGTCGAACAACGCCTCCTTGGAACCGAATGCCGCGTAGAAACTCGGCGCGGAGATCCCGCCACCCAAACCCGCCTTGAGCTGGGCCAGGGAGGTGGCGTCGTAGCCATGCTGCCAGAACAGGTGCATCGCCTGTTCCACGGCGTGTTCGCGGTCGAAGGTGCGGGGGCGGCCCATTTGTGCCATGTCAGGTCTCCGGTGGGAAAGCGAGATAAATACTAGTCGATACATAAGTCGTTGACAACGCGCACTGATCGCCCGCAACATTTATATCGATCAGTATCTAAGTCTTGCCCAAGGAGTTTCCCGTGACCCCCTCACTCACTTTATCGGCCGCATCCGAGCGCTTGCCCATCGGCGCCTTGCTTGCCCTGGCCATGACCGGCTTCATCTGCATCGTCACCGAAACCCTGCCCGCCGGCCTGTTGCCGTTGATCAGCGACGGCCTGGCGATTTCGCCGTCGATGGCTGGGCAGATGGTCACCGCGTATGCGCTGGGCTCGGTGCTGGCGGTGATCCCCATGACCATCGCCACCCGTGGCTGGCGCCGGCGCAATGTGCTGCTGCTGACCATCGTCGGTTTCCTGCTGTTCAACTCAATCACTGCAGTGTCGTCCCACTATGGCGTAACGCTGGTGGCGCGCTTCTTTGCCGGGGTGGCGGCGGGGTTGGCCTGGAGCCTGCTGGCCGGTTACGCGCGGCGCATGGTCGCGCCCCACCAACAGGGCAAGGCACTGGCGCTGGCGATGGTCGGTACGCCGATTGCGCTGTCGTTGGGGGTGCCGTTGGGTACCTGGCTCGGTGGCCTGGTGGGCTGGCGCACCACGTTCGGCCTGATGTCGGCGGTGAGCCTGGTGCTGATCGCCTGGGTGCTGGTGAAAGTCCCGGACTACGCGCCGCAACCCGCCCATCAACGCCTGTCGCTGCGCAAGGTGCTGACCACGCCGGGCGTGCGCCCGGTGCTGGCGGTGGTGATCAGTTGGATGCTGGCCCACAACATGCTGTACACCTACATTGCCCCGTTCGTGGCGCCGGCGGGCCTGGCCGAGCGCGTGGACCTGGTGTTGCTGGTCTTCGGGATCGCTGCGTTGGCGGGTATTTGGATCACGGCCAGATTGGTCGAGCCGTTATTGCGCAACACCGTACTGGTGAGCCTGGCGACGTTTGCGGCGGTAAGCGTGCTATTCGGCGTGCTGGGGAATGTGCCACTGGTGATCTACCTCGGCGTGGCGGTCTGGGGCCTGAGCTTTGGCGGTGCCGCAACCTTGCTGCAAACCGCCCTGGCGGATGCGGCGGGGGACGGCGCGGATGTGGCGTTGTCGCTGAACGTGGTGGCATGGAACAGCGCAATTGCCGGCAGCGGCGTCGCAGGCGGTGTGTTGCTGGACCGCTGGGGCGTAGCGGCGTTTCCCTGGGCGATGCTGGGGTTGATCGGGCTGGCGCTGGTGATTGCCTGGGCGGCGCGTGGCCATGGTTTCAGGCCCGGACGGCGCACCGCGCATAGGGCAGTAGGCCATTAACCCCTCGGTCGAGCGCGATTGGGTGTACGATCAGTGTCAACTCATCCGATATAAGCCCGTCATGTCCACGCTAAGCGAAGAGAGCCGCCAGATCGTAGCTTCTCTGGCGCACCGTGTTGGCCCTACCGTTGACCCTGCAAGCATCGCTGAGGCGATCGTTTCGATGCTGCAGGATATCGACGCAGCACTCACACCCATTATCGGTCAGCAAGGTGCCGTGGCGCTGCTGCGTCGCAGCCTGCGCCTGAGCGTCCTGACGCATTCGCGCCTGGCCGATACCTACGACCGCGTGCAGGCTGCGCCGGACCTGAGCGATCTCAAAGCCCTATTGATCGAGCAGACTGAAGCCGATGCGCTGTTCTTCGGTGAAGTACTGCTGACCACTTTCTACACATTGCTGACCACGCTGATCGGGGCTTCGCTGACTGCCCGTTTGCTGCGCGACGTGTGGGAGCCCTCCTTGAGCGACACCCCTTCGCAGGAACAATCGCCATGAGCACCAAAGTAACTATCAACCGCCTGGCCACCGGCGTGCCAGGACTGGACGAGGTGCTGGGCGGAGGATTGCCGGAGTTTTCGTTCAACCTGATCGCAGGCCCGCCTGGCTGCGGCAAGACCACGCTGGCGCATCAAATGATGTTTGCCCTCGCAACGCCGGAGCGACCTGCACTGTTTTTCACGGTATTGGGCGAGCCGCCGTTGAAGATGCTGCGCTATCAGCAGCAGTTCGATTTTTTCGACAGCGAGGCGATCAACCAGTCGATCCGCTATATCAACCTGGCCGACGACACGCTGGCCGGCAACCTGGACGAAGTGCTACGGCGCATTGTCAGCGAGGTGGAGGCGCATTCGCCGTCGCTGGTGTTTGTCGACTCCTTCCGCTCGGTGGTACTGGCCAGCCAGACGCAGCACAACCCTAACAACAACTTGCCGCAGTTCGTCCAGCAACTGGGCATGTTGATGACGACGTGGCAGGCGACGACCTTCCTGATCGGTGAGTACTTCACCGAAACCGACACCAACCCTATCTTCACCGTGGCCGATGGCTTGATCTGGCTGCGCCAGAGCGTCGAGCGCAATTCGATGGTGCGCAAGATGGAAATCATGAAGATGCGTGGCCAGCCGACATTGCCGGGGCTGCACACTTTCCGGATTGCCAGCTCTGGCATCAAGGTGTTCGCGCCTGCCGCGCTTAACGCAGTTGAGGCGCCGATGACGCTGCCGGTGCAGCGCCTGAAAATGGGCGTGCCACGCCTCGACGAAATGCTCGGTGGCGGGCTGCCCAAGGGCTATTCGCTGCTGGTGGCCGGGCCCTCCGGGTCGGGCAAAAGCATCCTGGCGGCGACCTTCCTCGCCGAGGGCGCGCGCAATGGTGAAACCGGCGTTATCGCCGTGTTCGAGCAGCGCCCCCACCACTCACAGAACGCCACCCTGGCCAACCTGATTCAAAGTGGGCAAGTCGGCCTGGTCGACAGCCGCGCACCTGACTTGTCCATTGATGAAATCGTCCAGCTGCTGCTCAGCGAGATCCGCCGCTTGAACGCCACGCGCGTGGTCATCGATTCGCTGTCGGGCTTCGAGCTGGCCCTGGCGCCGACCTTTCGCGAGGACTTCCGTGAGTCGCTGTCGCGCATGGTCACGGCGTTGACCGGTGCCGGGGTGAGCGTATTGATGACCTCGGAGCTGGAAGACCGCTACACCGACCTGCGTTTCAGCCCTTACGGCACGGCGTTCCTTACCGATGCGATCATTGTGCAGCGCTACATCGAGGTGCGCAGCCGGCTGCTGAGGATCATGGCCGTGGTCAAGGTGCGTGCCAGCGCGCACTCCGATGAACTGCGCCAATACCACATCAATGACGATGGCCTGCAGATCGGTGAAAGGCTTGCGGAGCAGGAAGGCTTGCTCGGGGGGCGGCCAACCGCACTGCACCCGTCAGGGGCAGGAGACGGAAATGTTTGAGCTGAGCCATGAGTAAAGGCGAAGGGCAGGACGAGCGTGAAGTGGCCAGTGCCGCTCATGAACTCTTCCTGCTTGGCCAGAAAACGGTTGAGGCCCGCGCGGTACTGGCGGCATTGCAGCAACAGCTGAGTGAGGCCAACAGCCGCCTGGTGGATTCCCAGCACGTCGAACAACTGATCGAGGCCAACCAGCAATTAGTGCTGGCGATACTGCTGGCGCAATCGGACGCCGTCGCGGCCCCTCATCTGGAGGAGCAGCACCTCTACCAGGAACTGCGCGAGGCCAACGCGCAACTGGTGATCGCGGCGCTCAGCGCCCAGGACCTCCAGGCAACTGCCGAGCGAGCGTTGGGCCAGCAGAAAAACATCCTCACCATGGTCGCCCATGAGCTGCGCAACCCGCTGACGCCGATCAGCCTGATCGCCGAGCGTATGGTCCGGTTGCCGAGCGACCAGTTGCCGCGCATGCGTGAGCTGATCGAGGGGCAGGTCCAGCATATTTCCCAACTGGTCGACGACCTGCTGGATGTGTCCCGCGCCAGCACCGGCAAGTTGTGTATCAACCGCAGTCAGGTGGATATGCTGCGTATCCTCAATGCCGCGATCGACGCCTGCAGCCCTGTGATGATCACGCGCCAGCAGCAATTGGACGTCGAGCTTCCCGACGCCAGTTTGAGCATCAACGGCGACCCTGGGCGGCTCGCGCAGATTCTGCATAATCTGCTGGCCAACGCGGCCAAGTACACGCCCATCGGCGGGCGCATCAAGGTGGCTTGTACCGCGCAGGCCGGGGTGCTGAGGATAAGCATCAGCGACAACGGCATCGGCGTCACCGCCCAGGCACTGCCGTTTATTTTTGATCCTTATGTGCAGGACGTGCACGCCGTCGGCTTCAACGGCGCCGGCCTGGGCATCGGCTTGACGGTGGTGCGTGAACTGGTCGAGGCACACGGCGGCAGCGTGACGGGCATGAGCGAGGGGCATGGCAAGGGCAGCGAATTTGTGGTGACGCTGCCCCTGATGGATTAAGGGATCAAACGCGCTGCGCGCAGTTGGTCGAACACCTCGAAGAACGCCTGGTCGCTGGCCTGGTAGGCGGTAAAGCCCAACTTGCGGCTTTTGGACATATCCGTGACCACCTCGATGGGCCGGCCCAGGTCGGCGTCGGTGTGCCAGGGCGAGACCAGGCGACTGATGTCGGTTTCTTTCAACCCGTGTTTGGCCGCGATCTCGCTCCAGGCACCCTGGTCATCGGCCATCTGGCGCTCAAGCGGCGAGGGTTTGGCCGGGAACTCTGCGGGTACAAGACCAAAATAATCGGCGATCTGCGCCCACATCCATTTCCACCGAAACACGTCGCCATTGGTGATGTTGAACGCCTGGTTGGCCGCCGCCGGCGTGGTGGCCGCCCACAGCTGTTGTTGCGCCAGTTGCCGCGCATCGGTCATGTCGGTGAGGCTGTCCCATTGCACGCGGGAGCCTGGGAATACAAACGGGCGTCCGGTGTGCTTGCAGACACTGGCATAGACGGCGAGGGTGGTCGCCATGTTCATCGCATTGCCCACGGCCACACCGGTGACGGTGTGCGGGCGATGCACGCTCCAGGTGAAGCCGTCCTTTTTGGCGGCGGCGAACACTTCGTCTTCCTGGGCGTAGTAGAAGTTCTCCACGTCCAGGCGGCCTTGCTCTTCGCGGAACGGGGTGTGCGGCAGGCTGCCCTTGCCATAGTTTTCGAACGGCCCGAGGTAGTGCTTCAGGCCGGTGACCAACGCCACATGCCGGACGCTCCCGGCGGGGCGCACGGCGTCCAGCACGTTGCGCACCATGGCCGCGTTGACGCGGATGTTCTCGGCTTCGGTGGCCTGGCGTGACCAGGTGGTGATGAATACATGGGTAGGTTTCAGATCGGCCAGGGCTTGTTGCAGCGATGCCGGGTCCTGCAAGTCGGCGGCGACCGGAATCACGCCTGGCACCCGCGAGGGCTGACGAGACAGCGCGGCGACCTGCCACTGTTGGTCGAGCAGTAACTGGGTGATGGCGCTGCCAACGATGCCGCTGGCGCCCACGACTAATGCGGTCTGGGTCATAGGTTTCTCCCGAGGATGTAGGGTTCTGAGCCTCCAGGTGTAGGAGAGGTTCAACCTTATCCGTGGGTCTCGCGGCACCAAACACACGAATCAGGGTCCATAAGCCCCGCACGAACCTTCGCGCTCATCCGTTACCCTCACCATAAGATTTAACGCATGTACCTACGCACCATCGCAGTCGGGCTGTCGGCCCTTGTTTTGCTTTCTACCGCTGTAGAAGCCCGCAGTCTGGCAAACCCTTACACCCCCACCGAGCAACGCGCCTCATTCGATGGCTGCGCCGATCTCTTCCCTGCCGCCGCCCCGATCAAGACGGCTACCGTCCCGGCGTCGATGAAGCCGCTGGCGCTGTGTTCCGAGACGTTTGCGGTGCTCTACTCACAAACCAGCAAGACTCCGCTGGTGGTGGTCGAACGCCTGAACGCCGCGCAGTTGAAAAATGCCAAAGGCGAGGAGCGCACCAACCAGTTCTACGCCGACCCACGCATTCCCAAAAGCGGCCGCGCGGAGCTGAGCGACTACCGCAGCCAGCACCCGGCCATGGACCGTGGCCACCAGGCCCCAGCCGCCGACGCACCCAACGCACGAGCCATGGCCCAATCCTTTGCGCTGTCGAACATGGTGCCCCAAGACCCTACCAACAACCGCAAGATCTGGAGCAAGGTCGAGGCCGACGTGCGCAAGTTCGCGGTGCGCGCGGGCGGTGATGTGTATGTGTTCACCGGGCCGCTGTTCGATCCGGGCTACAGCACCATCGGCGATAACAAGGTCTGGGTGCCCACGCGCCTGTTCAAGCTGGTGTACGACGCATCCTCCCAACGCGCCTGGGCCTACGTGCTGCCCAACGCCGAAACCCGTATCCAAAAGCCGATGAACTACGACACCTTCGTGAAAAGCACCGGGCTCAAATTGCTCGGTAATCTTCCGGTGTCAGGGTCGGTTGGGCGCTCCTGAGCACGCGGCTTACCTGGCTTTTTTCAACGCCTTCAAGCGTTGGGTCGCACGTTGCACGGCGGCCATTTTCTCGGGGCGCTTCATGCGTTTCCACTTGCGGATGTCGTCCTTGCTGCGTCCACAGCTGACGCACAGGTCGCCGCTGAGCTGGCAGGTTGAAACGCAGGGGTTTTCGATGTCTTTAGCCAAGAGGTCACCTGCAGATGGGGTAAAGGGGCGCACTCACGCCGAACGAAACTCAACGGTGAGGTGGCTCACTTCATGCACCGGCTTGAGGCGCTCACGAATGCGCTCGGCATCCGTGGTCGCCTGGCCGAGCACACTCACAATCGCCGCGTGGGCGTCGGGGCCGACGCGCCACACGTGCAGGTCGGTAATCCTGGCGTCGCCGGGTTGCTCGACCAACTCGCGGATCTCGGCGGCGACGTGCTCATCGGTTTGATCCAGCAGCACGCCGGCGGTCGCGCCCATCAGGCTCCAGGCCCAGCGCGCAATCACGATGGCGCCCACGATGCCCATCACCGGGTCCAGCCACACCCAGCCCAGGTAACGCCCGGCCAATAGAGCGGCGATGGCGAGGACGGAGGTCAGCGCATCGGCGAGCACATGCACATAGGCGGATTTCAGGTTGTTGTCGTTGCCGTGGTGGTGATGCTCGTGGTCGTGGTCGTGGTCATGTCCGTGGCTGTGGCTGTGGCCGTGACCCAGCAACAGCGCACTGACGATGTTCACCACCAGGCCCACGATGGCAATCAGGGTCGCGGTACCGAACTGCACCTCGGTGGGTTCAAGCAGGCGGATCAGCGACTCGACGCCAATGCCCAGGGCCACCAGCGCCAGGATCAGTGCCGAGGCGAAGCCACCCAGGTCGCCCACCTTACCGGTGCCGAAGCTGTAGCGCGGGCTGCGCGCGTGGCGTTTGGCATAGGCATAGGCTGCGGCGGCAATGCCCAAGGCACCGGCATGGGTAGCCATATGAAAACCGTCGGCCAGCAGGGCCATGGAGCCAGTGAGGTAGCCGGCGGCAATTTCCGCCACCATCATCACCACCGTCAGCATCACCACCCACAGGGTGCGCCTGGCGTTCTCTTCGTGGGCGGCGCCGAGGAACACATGGTCGTGGGCATGGTGTGTGATGAGCGTCATTTGGCGTAACGCCGGATGGCTTCGAGCAGTTCTTCGACGCCCTTGTTGCGTTCTTCCTCGCTGAGGGAGGGGGCTGCCACGTGCGCCCTGGCGTGCTCTTCGATGATTTCTTCCATCAAGCCGTTGATGGCGCCGCGCGTAGCGGCCACCAGGTGCAGGGTCTTGGCGCAGTCAGCGTCCGACTCCAGGGCTTTCTCCACCGCCTGAATCTGCCCGGCGATGCGTTTAACCCGTTTTATCAGGCTGTCTTTATTGGCTGCGATATGGCTCACGGTATACCCCCCCTACCTATAGTGGGGCGGATGGTGTCATACCCCACCCCCCTATACAAGATGACCGGGGCGAGGGTTACTTGGGCCGGTCCAACCGATGCCGCAGGGTGTAGATCGCAGCACCCACTGCCAGGATGCCCGACAACGCGCCGCCCCCCAGCGCGGGCCCAGGTGGTCCGCGACTCAGCCGACGCAGGGCGATCACCCGGCCGCGCGTGGCGGGTTCGGTGGTGAGTTGCCTCGAGCCTCGCTTAAGCTCGACAACTCCCACAGGCTATACTCGCCCGTTCGAAATCCCTCTTCAAACAAACCGAGATACCCCATGAGCACCTCTCTCCCTATCACCCCCGCGCGCAAGCCTGTCGCGCCGTTGGTGGCCTTTGTCATCCTGGTGCTGGGCGCCTTGTTCCTGCAAAACAGTGTCGGCTCGCGCCAGGTGCTGTTGCTGGTGGTCGGCGCCGCACTGGGCTTGACCCTTTACCACGCTGCCTTCGGCTTTACCTCCGCCTGGCGCGTATTCATCAATGAGCGCCGTGGCGCTGGCTTGCGGGCGCAGATGGTGATGCTCGCGCTGGCGGTGCTGCTGTTTTTCCCGGCGCTGGGGGCGGGCACGTTGTTTGGGCAACCGGTGGTCGGGCTGGTGGCGCCGGCCGGGGTGTCGGTGGTGTTCGGTGCATTTATTTTCGGCATCGGCATGCAGTTGGGCGGCGGGTGTGCCTCGGGCACGCTGTTCACCGTGGGCGGCGGTAATGCGCGCATGCTGGTGACGTTGTTGTTCTTTATCTGCGGCTCGCTGATCGCCACGCATCATGTGGATTGGTGGTTCGCGTTGCCGGCGTTCCCGGCGGTGTCCATCGTCAAGAGTTTCGGCGTAGTGCCGGCGTTGCTCGCCAGCCTGGCGATGTTTGCGTTCATCGCGACCGTCACCGTGCGCCTGGAAAAGCGCCGTCACGGCCAGCTTGAAGAAGGCGTGACCAGCGAACACCAAGGCTTGCGCCGCTTCCTGCGTGGGCCATGGCCGTTGGTGTGGGGCGCGATTGGTTTGGCGCTGCTCAACTATGCCACGCTGGCACTCGCCGGGCGGCCGTGGGGGATTACCTCGGCGTTCGCGCTGTGGGGCGCCAAGGTGGCAAATGGGTTGGGTGTGGACGTGGCCAGCTGGGCGTTCTGGCAAATGCCGGGCAATGCCAAGGCCCTGGCCGCGCCGGTGTGGGAAGACATCACCAGCGTCATGGACATCGGCATCGTCCTCGGTGCGCTGTTGGCTGCGGGCCTGGCCGGCCGTTTCGCCCCCAGCCTGAACATCCCGGCCCGCTCACTGGTGGCGGCGGTGATCGGCGGCCTGCTGCTCGGCTACGGCTCGCGCCTGGCCTACGGCTGCAACATCGGCGCGTACTTCAGCGGCATCGCCTCGGGCAGCCTGCATGGCTGGGTGTGGCTGGTGGCGGCGTTTATCGGCAACGGCGTGGGCGTGCGCCTGCGGCCGTTTTTCTTTGCGGGTGAGCGTCGGCCCGTGGCGTTGAGCGGTTGCTGAGTTACTGCTCAGGGGAAATGTCTGGCGCCTGAGCGGCCTCAGTCGCCAGCTTTTCCCGTTCCGCCTTGCTGATGTATTTATCCTTGGATTTCGGTGCCAATTTGGCGCTGGCCTTTTTGGCTTTGGCCTTGAACAGCTGTTGCAGTTTTTTCTGGCGATTCATGTGGTTTACCCGGGTTGGACAGGCCGGGATGATACCAGCTTAAAAACTGCAACCGGTCTCTGCATCGCAGCGGCACAGGCCTAGCCGGGCTGGGCCGCCAAGCTGTTACTGATGTTGCGCCCCAGTACCAGCACGGTGACAAAACCACAGCCCACCAGCGCCGTGGCCAGGCTCAGCAGCACTGAACTGCCCAACTTGTCGACGATCTGCCCACCGAAGAACGAGCCCAAGGCAATGATCACCTGGAACAAGGCGACGAACAGCGGCATGCCGCGTTCGACATCCTTGGGCGCCACCACAAACATCCAGATACTGGCACAGGCCGGGAAGGCGCCGAAGGCGAAGCCCCACAGCCCGATCAGCATCGCAGCGCCGGTCATCCCCGTGGCGAAGTGGGGGAACAGCGCGGTGCTGGTGCCGATCATCAGCGCGACCAGCAACAGGGTGTGACGCACGCTGCGGTTGGCGGCGAAACCGGCAAAGATATTACCGAACACCCCGGCCACGCCGAAGAGCAGCAACAGCGAACCAATCGTCGGCCCATCGAAGCCGGAACTGTATTTGAAGAACGGCGCGACATAGGTGTAGGCCGCAAAGTGCGCCAGGCCGATCAACAGCACCGCGATCAACCCGACCCGCGCCTGTGGGTTGATAAACAACGCCGGCAGGTCACTGATGCGAATGGCCTTCTCCGGCGTGAGCCGAGGCAGCAGGAACACCTGCGCCAGCAGCACCGGCACGCCCAGCAGCGCGGTGACCAGGAACGTCATGCGCCAGCCCATCAAGCCGCTGAGCCAGGTGCCGACGGGCACACCGAGCACGGTGGCCAGGGTCACGCCCATCATGATGATCGAAGTGGCCTTCGCGACGTCCACACCCTTGGGCGCCAGGCGCCCACTGAGGGCAATGGCCGTGGCCCAGAACCCGCCGATGCTGATGCCCAGCAATACGCGGCCGAACAGCAGCAGGTTGAAGTCACTGGCAAAGGCCACGACCGAGTTGGCGATGATCATGATCAACGTCAGGCCGATCAGCAGGTAGCGACGGTCCATCGCGCCAATGCTTACCGACAGGAACGGCGCGGCGAGGGCAGCCATGATGCCCGGCAGGGTCACCATCAGCCCGGCGTGCCCGGCACTGATACCGAGGTCGGCGGCGACGTCGTTGAGTACGCCCACCGGCAGAAACTCACTGGTCACCAGGGCGAAGGCGCCCACCGCGACCGAGAGAATCGCCAACCACTGCTGTTTGACGCTTTGTTGATTATGTTCGGGACGGCCGCTGGGGGCCTGGAGGGCGCTTGGCATGATGCTGGGTTCCAAGGGGGGATGTCGCCTGAGGGCAGGCGAGGGGGAAGAATTGGGAGGCGATTATAGGAATCGGGCTCGGCAACGCTATAGGCGAGCGGTTCGATAGTAATCATCAGTGCTATCGATGTGACGGGGTTGGGCTGCGTATTTCAGCGGCATCGCTTCGGCAGCCTGCCGGTTATCTGGCAGGCGCTCGATGCTCACCGTGTCAAAGGCTGACGGGGCTAGGCGCTTCTGCCGCAACCGGCCGATGTTGTACAAACGTTGCCTTGACCCTTTTAGAGAACAGTATGTAGGGGACCCAGATCGAGGTGGACACCAATCCGCGCACGGTTTCCTTGGTCGTGTTGTAGTCGAATATGGGTTCATCCACCAGAACAAGCGAGCTGAACCATGCATCAAGTGGAACGTAAATAGCCGAGGCGATGAGCGTGACGATATAAACCTTGGGGAATAAATAATGTTCGCAGAAGAACAGGTAAACCAAATAACCAAAGGCCGCGATAAAGACTGCATTAATGAGGGTTTCTGAAATCAGGATCGCGCCCCATAGGGCGTTAGTCATCGTCGTGCCGGATGAGGTGAGGATGCTGAACGAGCCATCTGCGAATATCGGGTAATACACCGCGATAAGGGCATAGCCCAGACGCGCCAAGGCTATAAACAGGCCCAAGCCAACCACGATCAGCCAACCGCCAAGTCCCTTCGGGTGTTTACTTTCTTGCATGTTCGCTCCGCCGTTCAATGGAGTTAAAACGATAAATAGTCAGCCGTGGCGCGCCATCGGCTCTAAGGTCGACGCCGGCTTCACTGTCGAAATGAGCGCCGCAAAAACTCACTGATCAGCCCCACCACCTGCTGCTGAATCACCGCCCTCGGCCGAGCCCCCTCACCATCGCGGCAAATCATGCCATCGCCCGGCGAACTCTCCTCAATCAGCGCCATGCCGCCCGGCTTGCAGATCGACATAAAGCTGAAGTGCGTGGCGTCGCTGATCTCCACATACTGCGTCGTTGCCTTTGGCAGCCGCTTGACCATGTCGGCGGACTCCAACTGCGGGTCCATATCCTCCGACGGCACGCCCCCCGCAATCACCAGCGCCGGTACCGGCAGCGCGGCCAGGCTGGCGTCGGTGAAACCGCGCGACAGGCCCAGGTCCAACGACACAATGGCGGTGACGCGCTTGTCGCTCAAATCAGCGGCCAACCGGGCCTTGCCGGCTGGCGTGCCGGCGGGGTTCATCTCCTGATAGCCGATGCAACCGCCGAGCTTGGGGTGGGCGTTGCAGTCGCGGCTGAACAGATCCGGATCGAAGCGCGCCCCGGCGATTTCCAGCACGGTCCAGCCGCCAAGGGAATGGCCCACGGCGGCAATCTGGTCATTCGCGACCGCACCAAAGGGCTTCGGCTGAGCCAACACCGCGTCGATCGCGCGACTCAGGTCGGCCGGGCGTTGCCATAACTGCGCGGCAGTTTGCGGGTTGCGATCCTTGGTGGTGGTGCCGGGGTGATTGACCGCCGCGACGATGTAGCCCCGATGCGCCAACGCACTGGCCAGCCACACCAGCTTGCCCCAGTTACCGCCATAACCGTGGGAGAGCACCACCAGCGGATGCTCACTGGCAGCTGGCGGTGCGTCGGGCACGGCGAGGGCACCGATGAACACCGCGTTGTCGGCGATCAGCGTGGGTTTGGCGGTGGCGGCGGCGGGGTACCAGACAACCAGCTCAAGTGGACGATTGTTTTGCGCATCGGGCAGGGTGGCGGTCTTGAAACCGACGGGGCTTTCGGCGGCGAAGACGGGAGCGGTCAGGCACAGCAATAGCAGGGCGGCGAGGGCGTTTTTCACGGTTGTTATCGTCCTTGATATGAGCGACGCATCATGCACTGAATTCCCCGTTCAGTGCCATGAGCCCCGCGCCGTTTTTTACCTGCCGTTAACGCCTACGCATGGGTCAACCCCGTCAACGTATCCGCAATGGTCTTGGTCCGCTGCGCCGTACCCTCCGTCGCCCGGCTCGACGCCTCCAGCACATCCAGCATCTCCCGCAGCGCGCCCACTCCGGTGGACTGGTCTTCAATCTGCTGGGCCACCCGCTGGATCTCACTCGACAACAAGTCAATATCCACACCAATTTCCGCCGCATTCTTACGTGTGATTTCCGCCAGCTTGCGCACCTCGTCCGCCACCACCGCAAAGCCGCGGCCCAGGTCGCCGGCGCGCGCCGCTTCAATCGCGGCGTTGAGCGCCAGCAAGTTGGTCTGCCCGGCGATCTGCTGGATCACCTGCACAATCGACTGGATACGCAAACTCGACCCCGCCAGCGTGCGCGCGCCCTCGACCGCGACATCCGCCTGGCTGGACAGCCCCTCCACCGTGGCCCCGGCCTGCGCAGACACCGTGTTCTGCTGGCCAATCGTGCCCACCAGTTCATCCATCGACGCATGCAACTCACCCGAGTAATGCTTGAGCTGCGACGCGATGTCCTCCTGCTGACGCTGGGCATGGGCCAGCACCAGGCCCAAGTCGGCCAGACCTTCGAACACCGGCAGGATATTGCGGTCCAGCCCACGGGTATTCAGAGTGTTGCTGAAGTCATTGTTCTTGTACGCGGTAATCTGCTTGACCACCACATGGTTCAACCCCGCCAGCTTCTTCACCTGGCGCCGTAGGAAAAATGCCTTGAACTCACCGTAATGGGCGATGAAATTGTCCACGTACTCATCACTGAAACTCGCACCCTTGGCCACCCGAAAGAAGAAAATCGCCGTCAGCGTCTGGTTCAGGTTCAAGCCCAAAATCTCCCCAAAGGTCGAAAACCCCGCCAACGGCACATCCCCAAAAATGCCGGCCATGCTGCCCAGTTCGGCGCCGTTGTTCAGCCGGCGCAGAATGCAGTCATTCAAAATCCCCGCCACCGGCTGGCCGCCCTTGCCGCGCAGGAACTGCTCATAGTCCAGGCGCGTCGTCTCCCGCAACGGCGTACGCCGCACCATCACCAACTCCTCACCCGGCGCCACGTCGCAATACAACTGCACGATCTGCTGCACATAATCGATGCGCGCGATTGAACGCACAAACAACTCACTGCCCACCCGAATCGCAAACGAATAATCCGCCAGCTTCGACTCCAGCGCCTGCGGCGCGCAACTGAACGCATCACACAGCGCCTGCACCATGCTCTTGATATTGCCGCTGCTGTCGATCACCTGGTCAATCGTGCGGTCCTCCACCGACGCCGTCAGCACACTGAAGGTCAAATCCGCCGCCTTGAAATTCTGGCTCTTGAACACCCCAAACCGCACATGCGCCGCCGTCTTCAGGAACACAATCTGCGCATGGTTCTGATAACTGCGCTGGCCGTCATGAATCAGCGTCTTCTGGAAATCCGACTTACCCCCGGCCGATCCCCCTACAAACAAACACGGAAACCGTCCCGACTCATACAGCGCCTCCATAAAAAACGACTCCGACGCCGACAACCCATCGAACACCACATACGCCAACGTATCGCGATGATCGATCGACGTACGCACCTGCACCCGCTTGATATTGGCCACCAACTTGGCAATCCGCTCCTGCATCCCCAACCGCTTACCGCCACCGCGAATGTCCTCACACTCCAGCGGCACCATCACCACCTCGGCCGAGGCGATCAGACTGTCGTCGAACAACTGCAACACAATCCGGTCCCAGCGCTCGCCGGTAGCGCAATACAGCGAATTGGGCGCATTGCAGAGTTCGCCGGAAGTGGTGCAGAGGCTGATGGTGGAGTGCGGGAAACGGCGCTTGAGCTTGGCGGCGATGGCGTCGATGTCCAGATGCGGCGAGATAAAGCCGGTGATCAGGGTGGGGGTGATACGCAGAGCAGTGAGTGCGGCGTCCAGGTTGTTGGCGGTGCTGGTGAGCGTGGCGGTGCCTTGACGATCGGCCCGGGCTTTTTTTAGAAGGGAGAGTGGGTTCATGTGGTGGACTCGATCGAGTGGGGGGGCAGGGGTAGGCGTACGATTAGTAGGGTTATCGGCAGGTTGGGTGGGGGCTGGAGGGGGAGGGTGGGGGATGCGACGGATGGACGCGGGTGTAGGGATGTTCCCCAATATTGACAGGCTGTTATCGGCCGATTGCGGCCGGTTGTGAGCGGCAGCTATCGGCCAAAAGGAGCCAGTCAGATGCGTCTATAAAATCAGAGACGTTTCAGTCTTCTCCGCCCTTCCCTAAACGTGGCAATAGATGGCAACATGCCTCTACTGCCCAAAACACATGACGAACGAAGCAGAGAGGGTAAGGATGCCTAGAAAGACTTTAGTTTTCGGAAACGGGCTAGGAATGGCATTGGATCCACGCCATTTTTCACTCACAAATGCAATGGCTGACGTATGGAATGATCCGTTTGCTATATCAGACATCCATAAAGACTTAATCAGTCAGTGCATGGGGGCCGTCGGCGCAATACCTCAAAGAGAAGACCAACTCGACCCTCTGCACCTGGTAATTTCTGCCTGTAAAACTCTTAGCAGTATAAATAGATCTCAGAGAATGAATGTGCATTGGCTTTCACAAGAAGGCCTTCAATTTCCTATTGCAGTCGGAAACTACATACACAAAGTTGCTACTAGATTGCATTTATATCATGGCGAACTGCCTCGACCATTCTTAGAGCCTTTAATTCGTTTTGTCCGAAATACAAAATCCCACATAGCAACCCTCAATTACGACAAACTGTTATATGGTGCATTTTTAGATGCTAATTTAATGGGCGCCTACAACACTACCACATTGGTAGATGGCATGGTCGGGGCTGGCTTTAGCTCTGACGCACTTGTACGACTATATAACAATAATTTTGGATACTACTTGCACCTTCATGGTTCCCCGTTATTTTTCGATCACCATGGGCTGGCGCGAAAAAGAGACCGTAATGAACTTGACCCCCATTCTCCCGAGGGCTCGGACCATATAGTTCTCACACATGTACGCCATAAGCGATCGGTAATCGGCTCATCAATAGTGCTGTCGACATACTGGAATTATCTAAACTTTAGTCTTAACGAATCGCAGGAAATTATTGTTTTCGGCTACTCTGGCGAAGACAGTCATTTGAATGATGTGATCGCGGCACACGCCCAATCCAAGCACATTGTAATCGTCGAATGGTCGGGCATAGGCCAGACCCAGCAGCAACGACTTGATTACTGGGCTCAAAAATTTAAGACGACAAACTTTCACCATTACTACTTGGCGAATATTTTGACATTCACACAGTGGGATCAAACATACTAAGCTAAAATTTTAATTTTAAAAAAAATATGACTGCAAACATTAAATTGGAATCCGGAAGTGCTTATGGAATTAGGTCCATGGAGTTGGTTGGAAATTGCAAAGCTCACCTCAAGCCTCTTGGTGCCAGGTGCTTTAGCTATTTTCGGTGTTTACATCCATCGCGTTACGAAAAAATTTGAACATCTGCAGTGGCGCAGTCAAAAGCTGACTGAAAAGCGTCTTGCTATATATGATGATCTTGCCCCTCAGCTCAATGATCTACTGTGCTACTACACATACGTTGGCAATTGGCGAGATATCCCCCCACCCGATATAATTGCAATGAAGCGCATCATCGACAAGAAGATTCACCTTGCCGCTCCGTTGTTCAGCGATGAGTTTTTTGCTTCATGCATCGAGTTTCAGAACCTTTGCTTCGAGACAAATACTGGTTGGGGCCGCGATAGCTGTCTTCGAACACCTTTCGAGCGTCGCAGAGACGCTTGGCTCAAAGAGTGGAATACCGAATGGGAGAGTTGCTTTAGCAAAGCAGCAGTCGACCCGACTCTTGTGCGCAAATCGCATCAACGTCTAATGGAAACGTTCTCGAAGGATATTGGCGTGCACCCTCTGGCAACCGCACGTTGAATGAAATAATGTAAAATTGATTATAGTAAATTCTTTTTACAGGCTGAAAACGAACAATTAGTGCCTTGGGTCGAAGGCGGACGTTGGCTAGTGGCTGCTGTCCGCCCTAAGTGAATGTCATTAGCAGCGTACTTCCGGTGAGAAATATTAACTTGCTGCCGATCCATACAGTCTTAGCTAATACCCTACGAGGGCACTGGTGCAGGACTGAGCGATTTCGTACTGTGGAGCAGAATAGATCTACTCCGAGGAAGGGCTGAAATGAAAAATAATTTTTACGACGATGAACCGAAAAGGGTTTGTGTGGGTTGCATTGGCGAAAGTTTTTTGCAGGAAAAAATCGCAGTTGAAGTTGCCGGGAAGTGTTCCTACTGTGATGAAACTAGTTCTCCGTGCATTGAAGTTGAAGAACTTGCGACTCAGGTCGAATCGGCTTTCGAAGCCCACTACGAGCGCACCGCTGAAGAGCCGAATGCCTTCGAGTCCGCGATGCATAGAGACAGCGAGATTGATTATGACTGGGATCGGGAAGGCGATCCCATCTTAGATGTGATAGCAGATATAGTAGGGTGTGAAGAAAACATTGCATCCGACGTGCTTGAGATTCTCAACGTAAAATACGATAACCGAGACCCAAGCGACTCGCATGATGAATGCGAGTTCGCCTTTGATTCCTACTACATACGGAAGAGTTCTTCCGCTGGAGATTGGGATGAATTATGGTTGCGACTAGAGCACGCGCTGAAGCATGAAAGTAGGCTTTTCAATCAGGAAGCTTTGACAATCCTGAACTCAGTCTTCGCCGATTTGCACAAAACGCGCTCACGCACTAATGGGTTGGCACTAATCAAAGCAGGTCTCGGCGAGAATATTTCTGCGCTTTATCGTGCGCGTGAATTCTACTCAGCTGAATCGTTGCAAAGCGCGCTAGTTAAGCCGGTTGAGGAGCTCGGACCACCTCCAGGACGGCTTGCCAAACCAGGCAGGATGAACTCATCCGGAATTGCGGTCTTCTATGGTGCTCTTGATTTAGGATCTGCTTTAGCCGAGGTTCGCCCGGTAGTTGGAAGTAATGTAGTAACGGCAAAGTTCAACATCATTCGTCCAATCACATTGCTTGATCTACGCGCATTGGAAGGTCTTCGCTGTGAAGGAAGCATTTTTAATCCGCTCTATGCAAAGGAGTTAGCGCGTCACGACTTTCTGCAAACACTCAGCAAACGCTTGGTACTCCCGGTGATGCCAAACGAACAGGATCACGAGTATTTGATCACCCAAGCGGTGGCCGACTATCTGGCTTCGCTTCAAACACCTAACGTGGACGGCATCATTTTCCCCTCTGTACAGGATGGGGTCGGAGTTAACGTTGTCTTGTTTCACAAGGCGGCGTGCGTGGAGTCGCTGGGCTATCCACCTTCGACTGAGTTCAATGCTCAGGTGGTGGATTATGATCCAGACACCGGAGATGTGTACCCTTGTTATACCCTTCAAATAAATCAGCCGGCTGTACCAACTAAAAAAGCTGAATTCGATTTCCCTTTTCTGGATTCCTACGAATCGAGCCAGATCCATGCCAAGCATCGAGAACCTTTCCTGAGGCTCGACCTGCAAACCTTGCAAGTCCATGCCATCAAAGCGGTAGAGGTGAAAGCGGAAGCAAAAGCAGTCATGGTGAGGGTAGACACTGCAAGTCCAAATCGAAAGTTACATTTCAGCGCCGACGATTTTTAAATATTTTGAGGGCGTTTGCTTTGTTGTCACCGTCCGCTTCTGGCCGATTTCTGCCTGTCGCGACTGACAGAATCGACCCAAAGTTGACTGTCAACAAGGGGCTGAGTCAGCTCAAGCAAACAGCAATTTTTGAGCCACGCATTCCTTGCAGGAATGCGCCACATAAAATTAATGAATTTTTATTATTGCTGTGTCTGGCGTAGCTTGATTTCAGAACATGGAGAACCGCCTTGAAATCATCCCCTCTCAACTCAGCTGAAAAATTTGATACCTCACGAGCCAATGAGTACGGACGACAGAGCCGTATTGCGCTAGCTGGATATGACGCCTGCCAAGACTTGGCTGCGTGCATGCTGGCGGCAAGCCTGGGCAATACAAGTTCGGCAAAAATACTGGTCGTTGGCGCTGGTGGTACGGCGCAGGAAATTATTGCGATGGCCAAGCTTGAACCGAGTTGGCGCTTCACGGCCGTTGACCCATCCGAGCCAATGCTGGAGGCAGCGAAGCAGCAGTTAGAGGCAAACAACTTGCTTGAAAGAACGGCCATGCATCTTGGGCAAGTTGAAGACCTGGCAGCAGACGAGTCATACGACGCTGCGACCTTGATCGGTGTACTCCATCATCTCGATGGAGATGACGCCAAGCGACAAATTTTACGATCCATTCGGGCTCATCTAAAACCGGGTGCGCCGCTGATTGTCGCGGGGAATCAATACGCTTACGCCAGCCAGCCGTTACTGCTTGCGGCCTGGGGGCAGCGGTGGCGGCAGCATGGAGCCAGCGCGGATGAAGTGAAGGTCAAGCTTGGGAAAATCCTTCAAGGCGCTGATCCTCCACATTCCGAGGCGGCGGTTCAAAAACTCTTGCATGACGCCGGGTTTGGAGACGCTACCCGTTTCTTCAGCAGCCTTTTCTGGGGGGCGTGGTTGTCGTGCAAAGTGGTCTGAACATGATCACGAATGACTGCTTCTGGCCGACAGCTGCCTGTCGCTCTGACCCCCTTGTTGTTGACCGATATAGGCATTGACGTAAAATCGCCACCCCAAAAAATCAGCTTGAATAGCGAGAAGGTGCTTCGATGCAACGGGTGATGATTGTTGGTCAACCTGGGTCTGGCAAAAGCACTTTGGCGCGTAAGCTTGGTCAGCGCACGGGCTTGCCGGTCGTTCATATCGACACTATCCACTGGCAGCCAGGTTGGATAGAACGAAGCCGGGACGAGAAGACGCAGCTTTGTCTCGAGGTCGAGTCCCGTGATTGCTGGATATTCGAAGGTGGTCATTCGGCCACTTGGGACAACCGGATGGCCCGTGCAGATCTTTTGATATGGATTGATCGTTCGACGACGCTTCGATTCTTGCGCGTACTGCGCAGAACGCTGCTCCAACGCGGTCAGTCGCGGCCTGACTTGCCGCCTAACTGCCCCGAACTGCTGGCGAACCTGCCGGAATTTTTTAGATTCATGTGGCGAACGAAAAGATCAGCGCGCGCAAAAATGCAGCAACTCGTCGCAACTGCGCCCTCAGCTTGCCGCGTGGTTTATCTGCGGTCTAATCGGGATACTAGGATTTTTCTCGCGAGCGTTGGAAATTCGACCCTGGCCTAAGCAAGTACGCTGAGGAAGGTCTAAAGCATTGGCCGATGCCGGTCAAAAAGCGGGGGGTAGCGAGCCGGTTTGTTCTCTGCCTCTCGCCAAGGACCGCAATCGGCCAAACACTACTGGTCGTCACGCTAAGGTGTGGCAATGCTCTTCAAAATAGGCGTCGCCTTGAGGGTAAAGGCCGCTCAATACCCTTCCATAAACAGCACAGCCTCCAATTGGCGGGCGTTGTAGGCCAAGTCAGATCGTGCGTTAAGCGCTTGCACAATGGACGCGACAAGACGATTTGCATCGAGCTGCGCTGGCCATGACATATATGCATTGCGCCATACGGTACGAGTCGCTCGTGGCCGACTACCGCCACGTCCAGCAATCAGGCCTAGGTTGGGATACTGCGTCTTGAAGGAATCGAGCTCGACGTCATCGAACACGGCCTCAGCAATAGCCACCAATGCGGTGGCTACACGTGAGTCATAGATCACAAAGTCGTCTGGGTAAAACATGGCGTACAGCTTCGTCCATGCACTGTTCATCGCAGCAGGGTTCTGAGCGTTGCGATTAGCCGCACGTTGCAGGTTGGCGACCACTGCATCGGCATCCTGTGTGGGCAGGCGCACCCCGCCCCACTGGCAGATAGACGCGAATAACGCCAACACCGCGTCGGCATTACCGGCAAGGTCAAGACTTAGCACTCGAGCCTGAGCAATAAACCCCCGCAGTACTTGCTCAGTAGCTACAAAATTCACTCCCGGGGAGGGCCAGAAGTAGCTGCTCAATCGTGCATCCAGTCCCTGAGCCGCCTGGGCTGGGTATACCTTCCGGCGGCGGCGATCGTAGATTTGAAAGGGTTCATGTTCAAGGTAGAAAGCAAAGCGCGCTTCCCAGGGGCTCAAGTCATGGCAACCCAGGGGCGCCTCGGCAGCCGGCTCGACTTCAGCGGTCAGCTCCTGCGTTTCGTCCAGGCCAAGCAATTCATACAACCCGTCGGCGACACGCCGGTAACGCGCCACATGGCCGTTGCGCGCCCAGTAACCGGTGTGCTCACACAGGTTTGCCAGCTGCGTATTGATTGTGTTGGCGGCGAAAAAGTCTAGGCCCACGCGATAGCGTTCGTTGGCATCGGTGGGGCTTAAATAGACCCTGCGGCCAGTGGTTTTAAGGTCTGCGGTGCGGAAGTGTAGCGGTAGCGCGCCGGCGTGGATTTCAAGGGCGATTGCGTCGTGCAGGGCCATTAGGCATTCCAAATGCTGGGGATAAGAGGTGTTCCGTTATAGCGATAGGCTACTCGGCGTAGGGCGCGTAATCCAGTGGGGTAAACGTACGGCTAAGACTTTCAAGCAGGGCTGCGCTTAAGCCCAATCGCCTTGCGTTTGCCCCCATTTAATAAGTCAGTAATCCGACCAATAAAGCCTGGAGGCCTAGTGGCTATTCATTAACAGCGCTCAGCCGGTAGGGCGTGGCAACAACAGTGCGTCAAAATAAAGTTCTGCGGCGTCGTGCCGATACATTGACGACTATCGCTACGCGCTCAGGGGGCTCTAACGAAAACCTTGAGGACGTTGGGAGTCATGGCTGGAAAGTTAATTACACCTAATCATTAGACATATGGAAGCCATAATGAAACGGATTGAGCGGGACTTCGTTACTCTGTTTAACTACCTCTGGTACAAGGATTTTCCCGTTACTGAAACAGCCGGCCTGGCGAATCGGGCCAACTGGACGATTCATATGGGCCTCGTAATCCGGCAATGTGCCAGCCTGATGGGCGCACGGGCGCTTTTCGAATCGGGTGGGCGTACCGATGCGGTGGTGCAGTACTCCGAAAAGGATATTTTGACCTTCGTGGAATGGGAGTGGAAGCGTGCCCACACGGACATCAATGAAATCGAAAAGCTGTATAGCAAGGCCGGTCAGGCAGCCTTTCAGACGTTCATTGGCTACAGCCGCGTAGAGGACATTCAAAAGGCTCTGGACCAGACGTTGAACACCTGGAACGATGCCAAAAGCCCCTTGATTTATTTTCTTATCACCTACGACGTGGTTAAAGGCAACCGCCACTTCGTTGATCTTGTGACCTACCAATTTACAAAAAACCGCTGCAAGAAAATACGCAGTCAGCCGGCGCTACCCTGGATGGTGAATCGCAAGAAGTTCATCGCCGCTGAGGAAAACACATAAAGCCTAAAAGACTTCGGAACTGTTGCCGATCAGCATTTCCCTGCTGGCCTCATCGGCAATTCCGAGCAACGTGGTGGAGGTCCGAATGGGGTCTCACCACAGCAGCGCTTCGACTTCGTCGTACTTATCCGCCAACTTGAGGAAGGTGTTCGCCCAGCCACTGCTGAGGCTGAGTTCTTGCAGGGGGCCGGTGACGGCGAACAGAACCGCCACATCCAGCCTGTTGGGCAAACCACCTGATTTGAGCACGCTGATCAAGCCTAGCAATTCACCCTTCGCTTGTGCCTCGTCTTCCCAGCTTGACCAGCAGAAGTCGTTGTCTGGAAGACCGATCAGTTCTATCGCGGCTTCGAGGACGTGGATGAGGCTTTCAATCGGGGTCTCACGATTGATTCCTTCTTGAAGCAATTGCCGTGCACGGCCCCTCGGCGACCTTTTGTGAGTGACGCGTCTAGTTAATGGCCGCCTCGCGCTCCATCAACTTGTCCATCAGCAACACTCCCAACTCGCTGAGTTGATGAATCGCCAACGCCACATCCCGCTGCTTCCCCGTCAGCTCATCCGAAAGGTCAAGCAACAACGCAGTCACCGAAGAAAAGGTCTCATAGCTATTGGCAATCAGCACTTCAGTGCTGGCATCGTCAGCAACGCTGAACAGCGTAGTCGAAGGTGGAGAAGGCGGCCCTGGCGGTTCGGCGCCCGCGTTGAGGTAGTGATCAATCGCACGATGCGCTGCCTGATTAAGTTTCAGGTCGGGGCCGTTCGGAGGGTTAGGCGTGACTTTGAACATGTGTGTTGTACCTGTTTTAGGGCCAACACCTTTTCGCTACTAAACGAGAGGGTGGCGGCTGTACGCAGGTTAGTAGACCGGGGAAACACACAAAGCCGGCGCGCCCGAGGGCGCCCTGCGCACAGCCACCATCAAGTACAGACAAGAACACCTGATCGATGAGGCTCATGCACTTTATGTTGTCACTCGGGCTACTAAACCCGATCACTGAGTTGTCAGCGACCGGGCCACCTTAGAGAGACGCACTCAAGCGCACAAGCCGGCGGATTCTGACGCAACTGTAGGCAACGGAGCAAGGCGCCCAGGCTTCTTGTAGGACTTGTGCGCGTTGTGCAGCACGATGCGCCATCACGTATTTCGCGCCGTGCCAAACCCCGCATAAACGACGACGCGGGGTTCACCAGATTGGGTTAACAATGAGTCCATACAACGGTGGCTACAACAACTGCCCACCCGAAATATCAAACGTCGTCCCGTTAGCCCAGGCCAGATCATCGGACAGGATGGCGGCAACCGCAGCGCCTATATCATCCGGCAGGCCGACGCGGCCCAGGGCGATGCCTTGTGCCACGTAGGCGTTCACATCTTTATTGTCGCGCACCGCACCACCGCCGAAATCGGTGGCGATAGCACCCGGGGCAATCGCATTGACCCGGATTTGGCGCGAACCCAATTCTACCGCCATGAAACGGGTCAGTACCTCGACGGCGGCCTTCACTGCCGCGTAAAGGCTGTATCCCGGCAGGGTAAAGCGCACGAAGCCGGAGGACACGTTAAGGATGCGGCCGCCGTCTTCCACCAGCGGCAGCAGCTTCTGCGTCAGGAAAATCGGCCCACGCAGGTGCGTCGCGACCAGTGAGGCAAATTGGTCTTCGGTGGCGTCAACAAAGTTGGCAAAGAGGCCATTGCCAGCATTGTTGACGAGAAAGTCGAAACGCTCGCGGCCAAAGTCGGTCTTCAACGTTTCAGTCACTGCGCTTGAAAAAGCCTCATAGCTGGCGGTATCAGTGATGTCGAGCGCCAGCATCGCGATCTTGCCGCCCTGCGCCTCGATGTGCTGTTTCAGCGATTCGGCTTCTGCCGCGCCGCTGCGATAGGTGCCGATGATGTGGACGCCGCGCTTGGCGAGGTGAAGGGCCATGTTGCGGCCAAGGCCACGGCTGGCGCCTGTGATGAGTGCGATCGGGTGGGTCATGGGTTATCTCAGCTAGGTTTAGGCGCGCCTTTCGGCGCTTTCTTGACCCGCTCAAGATAGGCAGTGATCGGTTTACAACCCACGCCCAATACGCTCAATTCATTGCCTGATTGTCTCAATCGTCTTGCGTGATGACGGGGCGTCGGCATAATCGGCTCATGAACAACGACCTTGCACCGCATCTTGAAATAGCCCTGCGCCATGCGCCACCGGGTTTGACGACGACACGGATCCCGCGTGTAGACCTCTGCGTCGGCCAAGGCACCACGGACAAGGCGCCCTGCCTGTATCGCTCGATGATCTGCTTCATCCTGCAAGGCTCCAAGCGCGTCGCGATTAACGATGATCTCCTGAGCTACGACAGTGAGCACTACCTCATCAGCGCCCTGGACCTGCCTTTGAGCGGACAAATCCTTGATGCTGAAGGGGGGGAGCCCTACGTGGCGGTATCGCTGGTGTTGGACCCGGCCATATTGGCGGACCTGGCGGCGAGCATGCCTGTGATTCGCGAGAGCGAACAAAAAGGGATTGGCATTACGATAAATCCGATGAGTGCTTCGCTGCGCGATACGTTGCTGCGCTTATTGTCATTGCTCGACACGCCTGCCGATATCCCGGTTCTCGGTCCCTTGGTCGAACGGGAATTGCTCTATCGTCTGCTGCTGGGCCCCCAAGGCCGGTTGCTGCGTCAGATAGCTCAACCCGATGGCGCCCTGGCCAGCATCCGCCGGGCCGTTGCCTGGATCCGGGACAATTACACTGCCCAACTGCGTATCGATGCATTGTGCGAGGCCAGCGGCATGAGCCGGGCCAGCCTGCATCGCCACTTTCTTTCGATGACTGGCCTCAGCCCCATCCGCTATCAGAAACAGCTTAGATTGCAGCAAGCTCGCCAGCTTTTGCTGGCCGGCGAGCATCGTGCGTCTGATGTGGCGTTTGCTGTTGGTTATGAAAGCGCATCACAGTTCAGCCGCGAGTATCTACGGCAATTTGGTGCATCGCCGGCGCGTGATGTGCGTGAGATACGGCAGGCGATTGGTAGTCCGACGGCCGTTTTTCCCCGATCCAACTTGGTATTGACCAACACCCCCCCATAACTACCCCTGTCTCCATTAACCGCAAGGACAGACCATGACCAACCCAACCGAAACCGCCATCCTCGCTGGCGGCTGCTTCTGGGGCATGCAAGACCTGTTGCGACGCTACCCCGGCGTGCTGCACACGCGCGTCGGCTACACCGGTGGCGATGTGCCGAATGCCACCTATCGCAACCATGGCAACCATGCTGAAGCGATTGAGATCGTGTTTGACCCGGCGGTGATTTCCTATCGGCAGATCCTTGAGTTCTTTTTCCAGATCCATGACCCCAGCACGCCGAATCGGCAGGGCAATGATCTTGGGCCGAGCTATCGTTCGGCGATTTACTACCTGAGCGAACAGCAAAGGGATATTGCCGAAGATACCGCGGCTGACGTGGATGCCTCCAAGCTGTGGCCGGGGCGTGTGGTCACGCAAATAGAGCCCGCCAGCGAGTTTTGGGAGGCGGAGCCGGAGCATCAGGATTATCTGGAGCGGATACCGAACGGGTATACCTGCCACTTCATCCGGCCGAATTGGAAGTTGCCCAAGCGGGCGTGAGCGTGAGTTGCGCCTGGGGGAAGGTCGCGACAGGGGAGACCGGCCTGCCCCCTCCATTTCCTCATTTGCTTTCTTTTGCCTTGAATCCATTGCCCGCCTTCTAGAGAATCCCCGCCTTTGGCTCGAAAGGATGCGTGCGATGAAGTTCGAAGGGACGTTCCACTACATGGGCAATCACGGGATCGTGTTCAACGTTTCGCAGATCACCCTCACCGACAGCGAACGCGGACGCCTGCGCGAGCTGCATTTTGGCGAGGCGAAAAGTGCCCACTACGAGGTCAACAGCAAGGTCGTCGAGGTGTACGACAAGATGCTGGCCAAGAGCCTGCCGTGCGTGATGATGATCGGCATCTCCAAGCCACTGACGCGGCAACAGGGCGACGCCCTCAACGCGCAGCGCACCAAGATCGCTAACCTGGCCGCCAGTGCCTTCGCTGGCGCCACTTCTGCTGTGGCTTCCCCTTACGTGGGTGTTCCTGTCGGGGCGGGTGTGCGCATGTATGCCAATGAAATCCTGCCCACCTATCATGCCGGCGACGTGCTGGTCAGCATCGAGGCGCAGGTCAGCGGCGGCATTGGTCCGCAACGCAGCGCCTCGACCCTGATCATCAAGACCTGACTGGAGAAGCACATGTCTGACATTACCCAGCTGATCTTGGCCCTGGTGCTGTTTTTTCTGCTCGATCGGTTTGTTAAACCGTACCTGCTGCGTAAGTGGCTGGGGGTGCTGCTGGTGGCGGCGGGGGCGGTCGGCTGCGTGGCGGCAAGCCAGGTCCGCCCAGGGGGGGCGGACCTGGGGTTGCTGTCGATCTTTGCGGTTGCGCTGGGGGTGGGGTTGTTCCTGAAGCGGCGGCGGTTCGAGCGAGTTGGTTGAAGGGGGCTGCTCATTAACCATTTTGGTTTTTAAACTTAAGTTGTGTGACGGCCGTGTCGGCGTGTTTTAACGCGTGGGTGTCAAGCGGTTTCAAATCTTACCCTTCCTGGGTTAAGTTTTCCTGATCGAGAACGGCTCGCATTTTACGCAAAGTGAAGCGGCTGCGTAGGACGTTTCTTTGGGCTTCATCTCTATCGTCTATGCGGTCGTCATCGCGGGCAAGCCCTCTCCCACATTCTGGCGATGCGCGGATGTTGAAGCAACGGCATGACATAGCGCCGTTGTTTGATCGGTGTTGCAGGAAAGTGTGGTTGAGCGAGGCTGCGGTAGGATCGAGCGACCACAATCTTTGAGAAATAAGAAGGACCCCTGTGGGAGGGGGCTTGCTCCCGATAGCGGAGTGTCAGTCGATACATGCCTGGCTGATACACCGCCATCGGGAGCAAGCCCCCTCCCACATTGACCCGCGTTGCCTTCACAGGGCTCAGCGCACCAGGCAAGGCTGCTTGTTGTTATAACTCCAACCCGGAATCAAGAACTGCATCGCCACGCTGTCATCCCGCGCGCCGAGGCCCATGCCTTTGTACAGTTCGTGGGCCTTGGCCACGGCGTCCATGTCGATGTCCACGCCCAGGCCGGGCTTGGCCGGCACTTTCACGTAACCGCCTTCGATTTTCAGCGGTTCGCGGGTCAGGCGCTGGCCGTCCTGCCAGATCCAGTGGGTGTCGATGGCGGTGATGTCGCCTGGGGCGGCGGCGGCCACCTGGGTGAACATCGCCAGGGAAATGTCGAAGTGGTTGTTGGAGTGCGAGCCCCAGGTCAGGCCCCATTCGTGGCACATCTGCGCCACGCGCACCGAGCCTTGCATCGTCCAGAAGTGCGGGTCGGCCAGGGGGATGTCGACCGATTGCAGCTGGATCGCGTGGCCCATTTCGCGCCAGTCGGTGGCGATCATGTTGGTGGCGGTTTTCAGGCCGGTGGCGCGGCGGAATTCGGCCATGACTTCGCGGCCCGAGTAGCCGTTTTCGGCGCCGCACGGGTCTTCTGCGTAGGCGAGCACGTGGTGCTGGTCGCGGCACAGGCGGATGGCTTCTTTCAGCGACCAGGCGCCGTTCGGGTCGAGGGTGATGCGTGCATCCGGGAAGCGTTCGGCCAGGGCGGTGACGGCTTCGATCTCTGCGTCGCCGCTCAATACGCCGCCCTTGAGCTTGAAGTCGTTGAAACCGTATTTGGCTTTGGCGGCTTCGGCCAGGCGCACCACGGCCTCGCTGGTCAGGGCTGTTTCATGGCGCAGGCGGAACCACTCGTCATCGCTGTCGGCCTCGTTGCGGTAAGCCAGGTCGGTGGCGCTGCGGTCGCCGACGTAGAACAGGTAGCCGAGCATTTTCACCGCATCACGCTGCTGGCCTTCGCCGAGCAAGGCGGCCACCGGGACCTCGAGGAACTGGCCCAGCAGGTCGAGCAGGGCGGCTTCCATGGCGGTGACGGCATGGATGGTGATGCGCAGGTCGAAGGTTTGCAGGCCACGGCCAGCCGAATCCCGTGAGGCAAAGGTGCTGCGCATCTGGTTGAGGATGCGCTGGTACTGGCCGATGGGTTGGCCGATCACCAGGCTACGAGCGTCTTCCAGGGTTTCGCGGATGCGTTCGCCACCGGGCACTTCACCGACGCCGGTGTTGCCCGAGCTGTCCTTGAGAATCACGATGTTGCGGGTAAAAAACGGCCCATGGGCGCCGCTCAGGTTGAGCAGCATGCTGTCGTGGCCGGCGACGGGGATGACCTGGAAATGGGTGACGACGGGAGTATTCATGGCAAGTTCCTGGATAGGCTCAAAGAGGTTTGCTGAGGGTGGCGCTGGTTGGCGTCACGCCTGGCGACGTCAAGGCGGCGGAGGGGGCGGTCTTGGCAAAGAACACCAGGATCGCGGCGAGCACCGAGGTGCCGGCCAAACCGTAGAGGCCACCCTGGATCGAACCGGTGGTCTGCTCCAGGAAGCCAAAGGTGGTCGGCGCGACGAAGCCACCCAGGTTGCCGATGGAGTTGATCAAGGCGATCACGGCAGCGGCGATACGCGCATCCAGGTAGCCCTGTGGGATCGGCCAGAACAGCGAGGACGCCGACTTGAACCCAATGGCCGCAAAGCAGATCGCCACGAACGCGAAGATCGGCCCGCCGGTGGTGGACATGAACATGCCCGCCGCCGCAATCAACAGCGCCGCCGCAACCCAGGCCTGTTGGAACTTGAATTTGCCCGACAGCGTCGCGAAGGCATACATGGCGATGATCGAGATCAGCCACGGGATCGAGTTGAAGAAGCCGACCTGCACATCGCTCAGGTCACCCATCTTCTTGATGATGCTCGGCAGCCAGAACGTCGCCGCGTAGATCGTCAGTTGAATGCAGAAGTACAGGGCGCAGAACAGCAGGATCTGACGGTCCTTTAGCAGCTTGCCGAGGGTGGGTTTGACGCCGCCCACGGCTTCACGCTCGCGTTGTTCCTGGTCGATGGCGTTGACCAGCACATCCTGTTCTTCGCGGGTCAGCCATTTGGCGTCGTGGGGCTTGGAGTCGAGCCAGAACCACACAAAGAAACCGATCACCACCGAGGCCAGGCCTTCGATGGCGAACATCCATTGCCAGCCGTGAAAGCCAAACCCTTCGATCTGCAACAGTGCACCTGACAGCGGGCCGGAGATCAACGAGGCCACCGCCGAACCACTGAGGAAAATCGCGATGGCTTTACCGCGTTCCACGCCCGGCAGCCAGCGCGTGAAGTAGTAGATCACCCCAGGGAAGAAGCCGGCTTCGGCCACGCCCAGCAGAAAGCGCAGGATGTAGAAGTGGGTTTCGTTCTGGATGAACGCCATCAGCGTGGCGACGATGCCCCAGGTGAACATGATGCGGGTCAGCCAGATGCGCGCGCCGACCTTTTGCAGCAGCATGTTGGAGGGCACTTCAAAGAGGGCGTAGCCAATGAAGAACAGCCCGGCGCCAAACCCATAGGCCGCGGCGCCGATGCCCAGGTCATGTTCCATGTGCGTGCGCACAAAGCCGATATTGACCCGGTCGATGTAGTTGAGGATGAACATGATCACGAACAGTGGGAGCACATGGCCCTTCACTTTTCTCACGGCGTGCGCGAGGACCGAATCACTGTTTGGTGCGGCAGATGCATGGCTTGAATTGTTCACAATTCAAAACTCCCCCTGATTATTTTTATGCGGGTTTGCGTGTCTTGTTGATAGACATCATACAAGTTCTTTTCTGGGGCTCGCAATGTGGTGATGATGTTTTTGTGTTTATAAGGGCCAGGTTTTAGTGCGTTTTTGGTTATTTTGCGGGTCTGTGTGGCGTTTAAAGAAGGTTGAGTGCGCTTTTGGAAGAGGGCGTGTTGGTGGTCATAAATGTTGGTTGTCATACAAGTTTGGCGCTTTTTTCACTCGGGCCCTAACCTGTAGGAGCGAGCTTGCTCGCGAAAAACGTCAACGATAATGCGGGCATCCTGAATAAACGCGGCGCCCTCAGGTTTTTCGCGAGCAAGCTCGCTCCTACAGTGGGGTTACGCCGTGGGGCGGGATGTTAAGCTCCCTCCTGCCCAACCCCGTGGATTCGTAACTATGCCCATTGAAAACGGCCCCCCCGTCCGTAGACGCTCCAACAACCTGGCCCAAGGCGTGCTCGACGCCCTGACCCAGCGCATCCTGCTTGGGCAGTTGAAGCCGGGTGAAAAGCTGCCGTCCGAATCCACCATCGTGCTCGAACATGGGGTGAGCCGTACCGTGGTGCGCGAGGCCCTCTCCAAGTTGCAAGCCTCGGGGCTGGTGGAGACGCGCCACGGCATCGGCACCTTTGTGCTCGCGCAACATGCCCAGCAAGGCTTGCGCCTGCATGTGGACACCGTCGCCAGCGTGCGCAACATGCTCGAGCTGCGCCTGGGCCTGGAAGTGCAGGCGGTGGCACTGGCCGCCGTGCGCAGGACCGACGAGCAGCTTGCCCACATGCGCGCCGCACTGGACGACTACCAGGCCTCGCTGGCCAACAACGACAGCTGCGTGGAAGAAGACAAACGCTTTCACCAGTTGATCGCCGAAGCCACCGGCAATAGCTTCTTCACCGAAATCATGCTGCACCTGGGCAATGCGATGATTCCGCGTACCCAAGTGAAAGGCGCCGAGCGTGGCGGGGCGGACTTTGCCAAGCTCGGGCAACTGGCGAACCTGGAACATGAGGCGATCTTCAACGCGATCAAACGCCAGGACCCGGACGCGGCGCGGGCGGCGATGGTGTTGCATCTGACCAACAGCCGGGATCGATTTTCCGGCGAATAAAAAGGAACACAGGTTGAACGAACACACCTTGTCCATGCGCCTGGAGCGCGTGGCGGCGAATGTGCCGATGGGCGCGCGGCTGGCCGATATCGGCTCGGACCATGGCTACCTGCCGGTGGCCTTGATGCGCCGTGGCGTGATAGAGGCGGCCGTGGCGGGCGAGGTGGCGATCACACCGTTCCAGGCGGCTGAGCGCACCGTGCGTGAGAACGGCCTGGAGCAGCATGTCACGGTGCGCCTCGCCGATGGTCTGGCGGCGATAAAACCGGCAGACGCGATCACCGCGATCAGCGTCTGCGGCATGGGCGGCGAAACGATCCGCGACATCCTCGACAGCGGCCAGGCCTACCTCAGCGGCCGCGAACGCCTGATCCTGCAACCCAACGGCGGCGAGCAACCGTTGCGTCACTGGTTGATGCAAAACGGTTACACCATCCTCAGTGAAGAGTTGTTGCGGGAAAACCGTTTCTACTACGAAATCATCGTCGCCGAACGCGCCACACCGGTGAGCTACAGCGCCGAACAGCTGTACTTCGGCCCCGTGCAGATGCAGGCACGCAGCCCGCTGTTCCTGGCCAAGTGGCAGCGCATGCTGCGTCAGAAGCAGAAGACCCTGGCCAGCTTTGAGCGCGCGCGGCAGGCCGTGCCGGAGGATAAGGCGCAAGAGATCGCACAGCAGGCCCGGTGGATTACTGAGCTGTTGAATTGAGCTTGCTTGTAACTATTCCTACATGTGTGCAAGGATTGCCCATGACCAAATTTTCGCAAAGCAACCGCCATCACTCTCACGGACCTTTCCCAAGGTGCCGTGGTTGCTTGCGCTCACTGATTGACCAGACGCTCTGATCACTTAATGAACCCAAACCAAGGCGCCTATGGCGCCTTTTTTATTGCCTGTAAAAATGGAGATTCAAGACATGACAATGCTGCGCGGAACCCGAATCGTGACAGGGAAAGAAGCCGCAACGATGCGTGAGATAGAGGGACGATTCCGGAGCTATCTTCATCGAAGCGGGAGCTGAAGAAGCTATCGTGCCCGCGTTGTGGAGCCAGGACACGTTTATTGAAAAAGCCGGCGGCAGTGAAATCATCGGGCAGATGTGGGCTTTCGATGACAAGGCGGGTCGCCAATGTTGCCTGATCCCAGAGGCCACCGCGCTGTTCCAGGAGCGCAATGCAGCCTTGCTCGGCGAGCGGGGTGAGGCCATGTTTTTCTACGTGGCACGGTGTTATCGGTATGAGCGGCCGCAAGCCGGTCGCTATCGTGAATTTACCCAGTTGGGGTTGGAAATTCTCAGTCCAGAGCCCGCGCTGGCGCTAAAGCGCAGCCAAGCCCTTTGCTCCGGGTTTCTGGACACGCTGGGGCTCGACTATGAGTTGAGCCTGGCGGTAAAGCGTGGGCTGAGTTACTACCTTGAAGGCAATGGCTTCGAAGTACGCTGCCCCGCACTGGGTGCGCAGCAGCAAGTGGTAGGTGGCGGTGCTTACCGAGAGGGCGCCGGGTTCGGCATCGGGCTTGAGCGGCTGGTGCTGGCATTGATGTGATGTTCAAGGCGCCTCCGCAGGGAGGCGCCTGCTCTCCAGCCGCAGGATATGCTCCAATGGTCGTCTCATTCGCTCACCCAGGAACCCGCAATGGCCGACGCCACCGACCAAACCTTCTACGACCGCGCAGACGCGCATATCGAGCTGTCGAACGAGCAGCTCAAGACATTCGAGAACCTCGGCCAGGTGAGTGCCTCGATGATGTTCGGCACCACGCGGTTCAATGCCTGGGCCTGTGCGCGCAACTTTAAGTCCGGCGAGCAGATGGCTGAGGAGCGCGAGGCGATGCTCACGTATTTCTGCGATCAGTACCGGATGATGCTTGAGGACAACCTGGACGATCACATCAATAATTTCAGCCGGTACATGCAGGCTAAATAGGTCGCTGCCGGTATTTCTTCCAACGGCGTGTCCTGCCCTTCAAGTTCTCCCCGCGCGCGGCCGATAGGATGCTTGTGATTGAGGGCGTTCTGGCGCGCGCCTCGGTCAGTCGTCTCCGGCGGTGACAGCGGCCTTGTCCCTACTGAGTGCTTTTGCCCCATTTTCGCGCACGCGAGGTGGGGCGTTCGTGCAGCGAACGCCCTGTTTCGGGGCTGAGTGTGAGCGGCCCGTATCTTGCTAGAGCCTTACCAATCAATGACATGGCATTTTGCTTTCATTTATTTCAAGGCTTCGCCCAGCGGTGCGCCGGGCGGGTTGTTTTCGGGAGTGGTCGGACATGCACAGCCTTTTATCACCTGGTATCCGCCTGCTCGGACGTTTCGGTTTCGCGCGTAAGTTCCAGATTCTGTTTTTCCTGTTCATGCTGCCCCTGGCGGGTAGCCTGTGGATGATCGGCCAGGACTATCGCGACAAGTTAAGCGTGATTTCCGCTGAGCAGTCCGGCCTTCGTCAACTGTTGGCCCTGGATGCGCTGGATGGCCAGTTGACCGCCCAACGTAACCTGGCTGCGCGCTGGAAGGCGGCGGACATCCTGCATGCCCCCACGCCGGCGGCGAAGGCGGCGATGGATAAGGTGGATGCCAATTTCCCGCTGATCCTGCAAAGCCTGCAAGCCCTCGGTGATGCCTTGAAAACCCAGAACGCCGGCGCTGATGTCCTGGCCCGCTTCGAGGCGTTGCAGGCCACCGTCAAGGGCATGGATTCCGCGTCCCTGCGCACCGTGGGCTGGTGGCCGGATGGCTACGACCGCTTCACCGCCGCGCTGACGGCGATGCAGGCCCTGCGCGAACAGATCACCCTCGACGCCGGCCTGATCCTCGACCCCTGGCTGGAAACCTACATGCTCATGCAGATGGGCACCCAGCAAACGCCCGACCTGATCGAGCGCATCGGGCGCATGGCCAGTGTGGGGCAGTCCTCGATTTCTTCGGGGCAGTTCACCTTGCAGAGTCGTTTGCAGATGCGCGACTTGCGCAGCCGCATCGGCGATGCGCGGGATCAACTGGTCAAGGCTGCGGCTTCGCTCAAGGCCAAGCAGTACGCCGGAATGGAGCCGTGGACGGCGCAATACGACACCAGCCTGCAGTTGTTGGATAACGAACTCAAAGTGCTCGACGACGGCGTGTTCGGCGGCAGCATCAAGCTGGATACGGCCGGTTTCGAGCGCAGTATCGACGCCATGCTCGAGTCGCTCGGCGCGCTGCGCGTTCAGTCGCTGACGTCGATGGATGCACGCCTGGACTACTACCGCGCACATGCGAACACGCAATTCATACCGATGGCGGCAACGTTCAGCCTGTTGGCCCTGGCGGCGCTTTATCTGTTCATGTGTCTGCAAGCGTCCATCCGTCGCAGCGCCAGTGGCATCACCACACTGGCCGAGTCCCTGCGCGACGGTAACCTGTGTGTGGAAGTGGCGGTAGAGGGCCGCGACGAACTCGCGGCCATCAGCACCGCGCTGAACGTCGCGGTGGTGCAGTTACGCACCAGCCTGCTTGGCGTCAATCACGAAACCCAGCAGCTCGGCTCGGCGGTGCTCACTCTTAATTCGCAATCGGGCAGCACCCTCAGCGAAGTCGAAGACCAGCAGCACCAGATCAGCCAGATCGCCGCCGCCGCCACGCAACTGGCCGCCACGTCCATGGGCGTCGCGCGCAGCTGCGAACAGGCCTCGGGCAGTGCCCAGCAAACCCGGCGCATCGCCGAAGACAGCAGCCGCGACAGCCAGCGCACCACCGCCAGCATCCAGCAGCTCAACCAGCGCCTGACCGACACCGCCGATGCCTTGCAGCAAGTCAGCCAGCAAGGGCAGCAGATTCAGTCGGTGGTCGACACCATTCGCGGCATCGCCGAGCAGACCAACCTGCTGGCGCTCAACGCAGCCATCGAAGCCGCCCGCGCAGGCGAGCAGGGCCGGGGCTTTGCGGTGGTCGCCGATGAAGTGCGCAGCCTGTCGCAACGCACCCAGGCGTCGACGGCGCAGATCGCCGGCACCGTCGACAGCCTGCGCGCCACGGTGAGCCAGGCGGTGACGCTGATGGGCGCCGCGTGCGAGCAGGCGTTGACCGATGCCGAGTCCGTCACCGGCTTGGGCACGCGCCTGGGCGAGATTGCCGGCGCGGTGCAGAACGTCACCGACACCCTCGCGCAAATCGCCACGGCGGTGGAGGAGCAGGCGGCGACGGCGGATGAAGTGAGCGGCAATATCCAGCAAGTCGACCAGGCCGCCGGGCGTCTGCTCGACGGCGCGCGCGCGGTAAATCGGGCAGCGGATACCTTGAGCAAGGGCAGTCAGGCGTTGAGTGATAACACTGCACGGTTTCGCCTGAGCTGAGGTCTGTAAACCCTGAAGATCCAACCCGGTGGGGGGGGGCTTTCCCGAATGCCAGTCAGTGAAGGAGGAACACTGTAACTGTGGCGAGCGGGCAAGCCCCCTCCCACAGGTTCAGGTCAGTTGGCCGAGGTATGCAGCACCTCAATCCACAGCGCACCCTTGCCCGACGCCGCTTCCCCCACACGCTTCAACGCACCCGCGGCACTGACCGCATAGGTGCCGACCTTGTCGCTTTTCTCGCCGGTCACCAGTAGCCAATGCCCGTTGGGGGAGAACGCGATATTGCGCGGCTGCTTCTCTTCGACCGGGTAGTTGTCGACAAAACGCAGGCCGCCTGTGGCGGTATCCACGGCAAACGCCGACACCGAACTGCTGGTGCGCTCGCTCATCAGCAGCAGCTTGCCGTCCGGCGACAGGCGCAGGTCAGCGGCCCAGATGCGCGGCGTCGGGTCGTCTTTAAGGTCATTGTTGCGCGCGTCACGCACTTCGCCGTGGGCCAGTTTCAACCGCTCAGGAATGCCATTGGCCACGCCGATCTGGGTCAGCGCGCCGGTGCTGTCATCAATGGCAAACGCGGTGACGGTGCCGCTCATTTCGCCGACCACATACAGGTACTTGCCGTTGGCCGAGAACGCCAGGTGCCGAGGCCCGGTGTTGGCCGGTACGCTCACGTAGCCGCTGCCGATCGGGGTGAGCGCGCCGGTGGCGGCGTCGAAGCGGTATTGCAGCACATGGTCCGTGCCCAGGTTGCCGGCGTAGGCAAAGCGATTGCTCGGGTCGGTGCGTAGCGAGTGCGCATGCAGGCCGGTCTTGTAGGTGCGGATGGGCTCGGGCTTGTCGATGGGCTGGACGCTGAGGGTGTCGGCACCGTAAGACGCCGCGAGCAAATAGCGCCCGGCGCGGTCGGTGGCCAGGTACGCCATGCTTTCGGCCAGCGGCGCCTTGGACTGCGGCGTCAGGCGGCCGGTCGCCGGGTCGATGCTGAAGCCCTGGACCTGAAACGGCTTGACCCGCAAGGCCGCGAACAAGGTCTTGCCGTCGGGGCTGAGGGCCATGGGATTGACCTGGTCGCCGGCCGTCACTTGGTCGACCAGGCTCAGGGCGCCGTTGCCTTCGTCGAGTCGGTACTGGGAAATCAGCCCGTCACCGGGGCTGGAGATGTACGCGAAGGTGGCGGCGCCGGCGTGCGCACTCAGGCCGCAGACAACGGCGGCGGCCAGGAGGAGGGGTTTATTCACGGGTGATCCTTTATTGTTATGGGTGTGGTCAGTCATCGTATGACTGTATGCGAGTCTCGGCAATGGTTGTTTTATCGGCGTGATGGGCGCTGTATCTCTACCCGCGCCAAGGGCTTGATGCGCTGCATGAGTAACGATCCCACCTGATGCTCGGCCGGCGTTTCGACGGCGAGCCGCTGCCGTGGGTGCACACCGCGTACTGGCTGGCGGCCGATGAGCTTAGCGGCTGACAGAGATTGCACATCACAGGACGTTTTTTGCCCCGGACCGCTATGGCGTGGTCAATCCCGAGGATGCGCCGCGGGTGCAGCGGCTGCTGGACAAGGCCCAAGCCGGTTAAGGGAAAGCGCCGCACCTGTGGCAAGCATTAAACCCGGAACCTTCAGCCCCGACAGGGCTCACTTGTTAGGTCGCCCTGTTCCCTTGCCGAAAGGAATCCGCATGCATGCCACCTCATCAACCGTGCCCCTTCACACCCCCGTCGAGCGCGAACTGAGCCTGCGCGCGGTCATCACCGGCACCGTGCTCGGTATCCTGCTGACCCCTTCGAACGTGTACGCCGGGTTGAAGATCGGTTGGTCGTTCAACATGTCGATCATTGCCCTGCTGGTGGGGTATGCGATCTGGCAGGGCCTGGCCAAGCGCTCGTCCGAGCAGCTGCCGTGGACGTTGCATGAGAGCAATATCAACCAGACCGTCGCCTCGGCCGCCGCTTCGATTATTTCCGGTGGGCTGGTGGCGCCGATCCCGGCCTATACCTTGCTGACCGGCAACCAGCTGGACGCATGGCCGATGATCGCCTGGGTGTTCTCGGTGAGTTTCCTGGGCATCTGGATTGCCTGGTACCTGCGGCCTTCGTTGCTCAATGACAAGGCGCTGAAATTCCCCGAAGGCATGGCCACCCTGGAAACCCTGCTGCATATCTACAACCATGGGCGCGAAGCCGCGACGCGCTTGAAGGTGTTGCTCAGTGCGGCGTTGCTGTCCGGATTGGTGAAGTGGGTGGACACCTTTGTGTGGGCCTTCCCGCGTTGGTCGCCGAGTGCCCAGCTGGAGCGCCTGACCTTTACCGCCGACCCTTCGCTGTTGCTGCTGGGCTTTGGCGGTATTATCGGCATTCGCGTCGGCCTGACCCTGTTGCTGGGCGCCTTGCTCGCCTGGGGTGGCCTGGGCCCGTGGCTGCTGGCGCACGGCTTGGTGAGCTTGCCGGCCGGCAGCAGCGGCCCGCAATTCGCCGCGTTGGTGGAGTGGTTGCTGTGGCCGGGCGTGAGCCTGATGGTGTGCTCAACCCTGGCGTCGTTGACCATTCGGCTGTGGGCGTTGTACACCTCGACCAAATCCGTCGGCGGGCAAGCCTGGAGCGTCCCCAAGGCCGGCCCTGCCGCCGGTTTCGCGCTGTCGATCGTATTGGTGGTGAGCCTGCAGGCGCTGTTGTTCGGCATCAACCTGTGGATGGCGTTGCTGACCATTCCCCTGGCGATCTGCCTGGCCGCCGTCGCTGCCCGCGTGGTGGGCGCCACCGGTATTCCGCCGATTGGCGCCATCGGGCAGTTGTCCCAGCTGAGTTTCGGCATCGTCGCGCCGGGGCAAGTGCCGATCAACCTGATGAGTGCCAACACCGCCGGCGGCTCGGCGGGGCAGTGCACCGACTTGATGAACGACTTCAAGGTCGGCAAGGCCATTGGTGCTACGCCGCACAAGCAAGTGATTGCGCAGACCCTGGGGATTTTCATTGGCAGTATCGTCGGGGTGTTTGCGTACCTGGCGCTGATTCCTGATCCGCAATCGATGCTGCTCACCGAAGAATGGCCGGCGCCGGCGGTCGCGACCTGGAAAGCTGTGGCGCAAACCCTCACCCATGGGCTGGACTCATTGTCGGCGAGCATTCGCTGGGCGATTGCTATTGCCGGTGTGGTGGGGGTGTTGCTGGGCGTACTCGACAGCCTGTTGCCCGTCCACCGCGCCCGCTACTTGCCGAGTGCGGCCGCGTTGGGGTTGGCGTTTGTGCTGCCGGCCTCGGTGTCGCTGATGATGGCGCTGGGTGCGGTGCTCACCTGGCTGGTGAGCTGCCGCTGGCCGAGCATCACCGAGCGGTTTGCGATTACCGCTGCGGCGGGGTTGATTGCCGGGGAGAGCATCACCGGCGTGGGGGCGTCGCTGTGGCAGATGATGGGGAATGGGTAAGCTGCCCCCCAAGGCTGGTATCTCCCCTGTGGCGAGCCCGCTCGCCACAATGGCCCGGCTCTTGGTGGTTTAAGGGTTCGCCGCATCACTCACTTGGCAAACGCATACTCCCCACCCTGTTCCAGCGCCTGGCGATAGGCCGGGCGTGCCTGGAATCGCTGCACCCACGCGGCCAGGTGCGGGTACGCCGGCAGCTTGCCCTGGGCCTTGGCGATTTCGCCGATAAAACTCATCTGGATGTCCGCGCCGCTCAGGTCATCGCCCAACAGATAGGGGGTGTGCCCCAGCGCCTCGTTGAGGTAACCGAGGTAATTGGCCACTTCCGATTCGATACGCGGATGCAGCGGCGCACCGGCATCGCCCAGGCGCCCGACGTACAGGTTGAGCATCAACGGCAGCATGGCCGAGCCTTCGGCGAAGTGCAGCCATTGCACGTACTGGTCGTAGGCGGCAGTGGCCGGGTCCGGTTGCAGGCGGCCATCGCCATGGCGGCGGATCAGGTAGTCGACGATGGCGGCGGACTCAATCACCACGTTGGCGCCGTCTTCAATCACCGGGGATTTGCCCAGCGCATTGATCGCCTTGAGCTCCGGGGGCGCAAGGTTGGTTTTCGGGTCGCGCTGGTAGCGCTTGATCTCGTACGGCAGGCCAAGCTCTTCCAGCAGCCACAGAATACGCTGCGAACGTGAGTTGTTGAGGTGATGGACAATGATCATGGGAACTCCGCGGGGCGTGGGGTGTGTAGGAACAGACTGCTGCGGCAACCTAGAGTGCCCTGAATCAGCGGGACGTTTGCTTGGCAAACGCCCCTTCGATCAACGCACCACCTCGAACGCCGTGTATTGATACGCCGAGCGCATTTTGCTCGACGTCGTCTCCAGCGTCAGGGCAATGCCCAGGTCTTCGATAAAGGCGCGCGAGGTCTTGTAGTCACCCTGTTCGCACTCAAGCTTGATGGCGTCGCCGGTCAACGAGGCAAACACCTGTCGGGCCGGGAAGCGCTGGCCGACCTTGCAGCTCACGGAGGTCTCGAGCGGGGTATCGGTCGGTTTGCCGGGCACGTTCGCCATGTGCAGGTTGGCACTCAGCGTCTGGCCAGGCGTCCAACTGCTCGGAATACTCAGCTCGGCTTCGCGGGTCAGCAGCACCTGGCCGTCGCCCACGCCATTCATCTTCGATTTCAGTTGAATCAGGTCCGCCTGCACCAGGCGCTCGACATGGAAGGTGTCGCTGTAGATCTCGTTCTTGTTCAGCAAGCCACCCACCGCCGTGAAGGTCACCGAGGTGGGGGTGTCGTTGCTGCCATCGCTTTTTTTCGACAGGTAGGTGTAGCTCAACGTCTTGAACTTCGGCTGCAGCAGGGCCGAGTCAAGGCGCTGGAGCACGCTGGCGGGTACGGCGACGTCGTTGATGCTCGGCTCTACGACGGTGCGCGGGTAGTCCACCGGCGCGATGTCCGGACGCAACCAGGCCAGCAGCGCCGCATCGACACCGCCCTGCAACGAACAACTGATGCGCGACTGCGTGCCGTCGGTGCCTTCCGGCTCTACCAGCAGCACGCGCTCGACCTCACGGGTGCCCGGCGCGACGCCTGGCCGTGGCTTGATGGCCTGCCAGCGGTCGTCGACCTTGAGTTCACTGCGGATGTAGGCGTTGTCGCCTTTTTGCAGGCGAGCAGGTTGGTCGAGCAGCGGAGCAAGGCGTTGGGCAACCTCGTCGATATTGCCTTGCACAACAAAGCCCCAGTAATAGTAGAGCCCCAGATTGCCGAGGTCGGTGGCCTCGTCGGCGTACGACAATAGCTTCAAGCCCGCGATGGGCGGCGTGCTGACCGGCACCGCATTGGCCTTGCGGTCTGCGCGGTTGACCACTGCGATCCACGAGAAATCCTTTTCCTGCTTGAGCGGTGCGTAGGCCTGCCAGGCGTCGCGGTGGCTGTTCAGGCTGCTGAAGAATGTCGCGTCGCAGCGGGTGAAGGCCTTGAGCGTATCGGTCAGCGCGGCGTCGTCGGCGTGGGCGAAGGAAGGCAGCAGCGCAGAAGCGAGGAGTAGGGCGGCGGTGGGCAACTTCATCGAGCGGGATGTCCGTATCGGGGGCGGGAGCTGGGCATTATCCAGAAATTACCCGCCAAAGGCTCGGCTCAATGATCGAGCCCTATGATGCCCGCGAATCTTTCAGATCCACAGATCGTTTGTTGCCGTGCGTTCACCGCCTTCATGGCCGGTATTCAAGATGCCCCGAGGCTCAATCATCATCAGCTTCGCCTCACCCTCGGCGGCCGTCCGATGTTCAACGCCACGCGGGACCACATACAATTCGCCCGCCGCCACAGACACCGGGCCTTCCGGCAGATCGATACGCAGTGTCCCTTCCAGCACCAGGAACGCTTCGTCGGTTTCCGGGTGTGAATGCCAGATGAACTCTCCTTCGATGCGCACCACCTTGAACTGGTAGTCGTTCATTTCGGCGACGACCCTGGGGCTCCACTGCTCGTTGATGAGCGACGCCTTTTGCGCGAGGTTTACCGGTTGTGCCGGGTGCTGTGACGTAGCCATGATCCATCCTCTGGTAGGTAAGAGGACCAGACTATCGAGGCAACGAAGCGCTTGGCTTGTACGATCCTGCACGTCGGCCGCTTAAAGCTCGGCCCTTTGCCGTCGATAACCTGTATGAACCCGCCAATCATGGACCGATAAAATGGCTCTTTCCGTTAGCGCTGCCTATCTCCCGCCAGCCAACACCAGCCTTACACCTTCCGACCAGAAGCTCGTGGCCCAGCCACTGACAGATGCCGCGAAAGAAGCGGTGGCGAATGCCGGCCCGGCGGCCGTCTACCATCCCAGTGGCTCAGCAAGCACTACATTGGAGCCGCTGGAGGTGGTCGACACCTGGGTCGGTCGGACCCAGTCGCCAGACCACCCTCGGCTCGTCGAAATTTCCACCGGCGCGCTCAATACGCTGAAGGCCTCCTTCAAGGCATTCGAGTCAGCGCTGTCGACCACCGCTCCCGACTTGGCCGGCAAAAAATACGGCTTCACCGTCGAGGCCGATGGCCGCCTGAAAGTGCTGGATTCGGCCAGTCAGCTCAGCAGCTCGGATACCCAGCGGCTGACGGATTTGCTCAATCAATCCCTTGGCCTGAAAACCGCAGCCGTTGCCTACCGCAACGCCGCCATCGACACGGTGGACGCCGATTCGGTCTGGTCGGGCCTGGGCTTCTACAGCCTGACTAACGAAAACTTTGCCAAGACCATTGATCTGGCGCCGCTCTTAAGAGACTTCGACCCGTCTGACTTCAAAGGGTCCAGGGATCGGATTTTTATTAATCAACTGGCCTCCAAAGGCGAGCTGGCGACGCAAGAGACGGAAGCGGCGATGTATGAGCGGCGTGGAGTGCAGCGGTTCAGTGCGCAGGCCTGACCTACTGTGTGGGGTAAAAATGAAGCCGTGCAGGCTGTTCAACCCCGCCTGCGCGATTCAATCCCTGCAAAAATCAGCATGCCCGCCACCATCGCCAGCGTGAACACCACCACCTGCCATTGCCCCGTCAACAGCAATGCCACTGCCGGCCCGGGACACAGCCCCGCAATCGCCCAGCCCATGCCGAACACCAGGCTGCCCAGCACGAGGCGGCGGTCGATGGTGCGTTGCGTCGGCATCTGGATCGGCGCGCCCAGCAGCGAGACCTGGCGATTCCTTACCAAGTAAAAGGGCACGCTGCTCACCACCAGGGCGCCGAGCATCACCAAGGCCAATGAAGGGTCCCAATCGCCGGCGAGGTCGAGGAACGCGAGCACTTTCGCCGGGTTGGTCATGCCGCTGAGGTGCAGTCCCAGGCCGAAGATCAAACCGGTCATCAGTGCAGTGAGTTTGCGCATGCTCAGGCTCCCAGCAGGTGGCGGATGAAGTAGACAGCGGCGAACCCGCTGCCCATGAAACAGCCGACCGCGACCAGCGAGCGCAGCGACCACCGCGACAGCCCGCAGATGCCATGCCCGCTGGTGCAACCCGCGCCATACCGCGTGCCGATCCCTACCAGCAGCCCTGCCAGCACCAGCCCGTAGCCACCGACTTGGAACGATGACTCAGGCAGCTTGGCGAACAGTGACCAGATCCAGGGTGAGACCAGCAGCCCGATCACAAACAGCAGTTTCTCCCCGCGCCCCTCGCCGTGCCTGGAGAGCAGGCTGCCAAGCAGGCCGCTGATCCCGGCGATGCGGCCGTTGAGCAGGATGAACAGGCCGGCGGACAAGCCGATCAGAGCGCCGCCGAGCAGGGCGGTCCATGGGGTGAAGTGGGTGGAGAGGGTCATGGTGGGGCCTGGGTGTGTGGGGACTACGTGCATCGATAGCATAGTCTTATCCACATACCCAATGAGTGAAGAGGCGTACTCATACTTTGGTCGTATGCACCTTGGCCAGGCGCAGGCGCCAATCGCCGTCATGGCGCAGGCGGCATTCTTCTTCGGAGTCGAAGTGTACGCAGCGTTCCATGGACGCGCCGTGCACGTCGGCGTCGTGCAGTGCGGCGGCGGTCAGCTCACGCATGCGTTGATCGGCCCCGGTTGAGAGGGCGTGTTCCTTGCTGGCGCGGCTGTCGAACACCCAGATCACGCGCAGGCTTTGGGGGAAGGTGGTGTAGTCGACGGTGTGGGTCAGCCAGTCGAAGCCGGGGATTTCAGTTTTGGCGGTTTCGCAGGCGTCGGTGAGGGTGGCGATGAGGCGACGTTCGAGGCGGGCGGTTTCGCGGTTGGTCAGCGGCATGGAGATCCTGCAAGGGCCAAACGCCCAAGATTAGCAGTGCGCGCGCTGAGTTGGCAGGCCCAGCCTGCCGTTTCTCGCTTGGAGTATCACCTCACAGCGAAGATCGATCACGGTACTTCGGTGAATATTGTGAATTGGCAACCGTGCACTGAATCTGCTCGGCAGAAGTCGTCTGCCGTCCAATTAGGGCCTACTGCGCGAGGTCGTACAGGGAAGCGCTGAGACATTCTCAAAAACGCAAACTGCTCCGGCCCTTCGTAGTCACAGGCTACGAAATAATATTCGGGCTCGCCTTTGCTTTGTGCAGTGCGAATAGCGGCCGACTCGAATTTCATTCCTTTGAGGTAGTGCTCTTGCGCATAGGGGTTCTCACCTCTCCAGCCGCTGCCGGGCGAGATGGCGGTGTAGCTATAGCCGTCTTCCGCTTTGGTCTGCTGGATGCTTCCAATGCCCGGGCACATGCTGCCGGCCGTGTTGGTATTAGAACTCGATGTACAGGCTGCAAGGCTGACCAGTACCGCAGAGCACAGCAAAATCATCGATGCGGCGCGAATGGGCAGTAGGCTCGAACTGGAGATGTGCATGGTGAAGTCCTCGGCTGAGTAGTCTTTACTCTGAACGGTGACAGCCGGGGCGGATACTGTGAATGTTGACAGGTCGGCAGATGGATTCGGAATAACGGCGCGCTTCAATCGCAGCAGGCTGAATCTGTGAGAGGCTCATGCGGTGTGTGTAGACAGTGAGAAAAGGTTCAAGCTGCGGATGCGATCAGTTGACGCGATTGTGGCTCGACGTCATGTTTGAACCGCCATGTTCAGAGCGCAAAATATGCCTGTCACCCTCAATCAAAATTCCCCGATGGTCCTGGTCCCAACTCAACAAAGCGACTTGGACGATCTTGTCGCCCTTCGAATTGAAGCCATGCGTGAAAGTCTGGAGCGCGTCGGGCGATTCGACCCGGTACGCGCTCGCGAGCGGTTTGTCAGCGGCTTTGAGGCCCGCGACACACGTTACATTGAGGTGTCTGGAGAGAGGGTGGGTTTTGTAGCCGTTCAGCGTCATCCGAATGAATTCCTGCTCGACCACTTATATGTGAGGCCGAGCGCGCAAGGATCGGGGATCGGCGCGGCAGTGCTCATTCAGGTTTTCCAAGAGGCGGATAACGCTGCACTCCCTATTAAAGTGGGGGCTCTTAAAGAAAGCGCGTCGAATCGCTTTTATACCCGCCACGGCTTCCAATTCGTCGAAAGCAGTGAGTTCGACAATTATTATGTTCGCCCGAACAGGGCGGTGGCGGGGCCGGCGGGCTAGTTGGATGGCGCGTGCGTGGAGACCGGGGTCTGACATTCGCGCCATGCCTGCGTTCAGCCAAAACATGAGAAGCTGGATTTCTCCCGCAAGCCTGTATTGCTAAAGTTCTCAACTCACCGGCCGACAGCTTTTGTTTCCACTTCACGGATGATTTTAATGTTCCGCTCTCTTTTTTCCGGCGTTGCTTTGCTCGCCTTCGGCGCCGTCTGCACAGCCCAGGCCCAGACCGTCATCACGCCTGAACAACTGCTGACGGAGTTCTCTCGTTGCGATGCGCATTTCTTCGAGAGCCTGCGCGACGCCCGTCTGCCAGCAGGCACCTTGCGCCTGAGTGACTACGGCTCGGTCAAGGCACCGACCATCATGAGTCCGCTGCAGGAAGGTGGCACTTACCAACACTTCGAAACGCCCCTGATCGTTAACGGCGTGCGTATGGTCGGCTATTACAACCAGGCCCAAACCATCAAGGACGTCGGCAATTTTCTGTTCTGGGGTTTTGTAGCCGATGGCTCGCCGCAAGAGGTGGCCGCAAAGCTCAAGCCACTGATCGTTGATAACGCACGCTTTGTCAGTCAGGGCAAAGCCATTACTCGCGCCGAAATTCGCCGTGTCGGTGACCCGATCGGCCAATGGCGCACCGAAGGGCTGACCGGCCCTGGCGTCGCTACGCCGTTTGGTTTCGTAGACCGCGTGCTGATGGTCGACGCAGGCGACACGTCACCGTCGCTCGTGGGACACACCACCGTGTTCTGCTCGCTGCAAGGCACCGTGACCGCGCCGCTGTTGCAGGTCTATCGCCCTGACCTCAACGCTCATCTGCTTGACTGACAAGGATGCTTATCATGAAGACTCGCTGGCTCGCACTGATTGCCTGCTCCGTCATCCTCACAGGTTGTGCAGGGATGCAGAACCCGCAAAAAGCCAACCTTGCCCACTGCGCTAATCAGTTGAAGGCATCCAAAGCCGAAAACTACCCTCTGGTGCTGCAGGAAGGTGATCTGTGCCTGCAGAAAGCTACGCTGCCTGCCTCGCTGCATAGTTTGATCTATGCGGTGCAGGCCGACGCCTACCTCAACCTCAAGCGCTTTCCCGAAGCCTTGGCCGCCAAGGAGAAATCCATGCAACTGTTGGTCAAGCCTGAGCCGCGCGCCTACCTGGACTTGAGCGCCATGTATCGTGCCGCTGGTAACCCGAAAAAAGCCCTTGAGCTCGTGCAGTACAACCTTGACAACGGCATGGGAGAAGCAGGAAAGGGGACCGGCTTCAATATGCCGACCTACTATCATCTGGGCCTCGCACTGACAGACCTGGGTCAGTACCGGGAGGCCGCTGAAGCATTCAGTACCGGCCTTCAGCGCCAGCCGGACTATGCCTGGGCCTATTACGCGCGCGGGATCGCGTACGACCATTTGGGCAACAGGGAAGACGCCAAGGCCGACTTCATGAAGTTCTCGCAGATGGTCAACAAGAAGTACGTGCAGGCGGAGCACAAGGCCAAGCTCGCCGAATACAAGGTTTCCTTGCCGTAATTGGAGCACCTGCTGAGGGGGCACGTTGTCTGGATAAGCCGGCGGGTTCAGACGCATGCGTAGGCAATTTGATCGTGAAGGCTTGGTTTGATATGGCGTTTACGTTCGTCTGCTTACTGCACGTTCGTTATATCTGCCAACAGTTGTTCGAGTCCTTCCGGAGTTGAATAGAGGTTTTCCAGCGCCGCAACCTCGGCCAGTTGGCTGGGTGAAAGGGCCTTTTCTTCGTGCTCAAGCTGGCCGCGCATGTCATCTTCATTTCTCGGTAGCTTGCGTTTCAACGCTACGCGCAAAAGTCCGCATGCCTTGAGCTTGTTACGTTCGAAACCTCGGCCGGTGTCCATCTGCACAGCGAGGAGGGCGGTTGCAAACGCGTGTCCTTGCGCCGCAGCCTTGAGCAACCACCGGTTCGCTGTCGGGTAGTCGGCCGGTATTTCATCACCCTTGTTGTAGAGGTAGCCGAGAATGAACTGCGCATCGGCCCGACCTTGCTCGGCAGCACGGGTATACCACTGCACGGCGGCGGGTACATCCTTGGGTGTGCCGTTACCACTGAGCATCGCGAGGCCCATCATTTCGTAAGCTTTGGCATTGCCGGTCTCGGCCGCCTGAGCAAGTAGCTTGACCGAGCGCTCAAGATCGACCGGCGCGCCTCTGCCCTGTGCGTAAAGCGTTGCCAGCTGTATGAGTGACTCGGCATCTCCTTGAGCACTGCCCTTGCTTGCCCATGCGAACGCCTGCTGGTCGCTCGCCTCAACGCCGTCACCTCGGTAGTAAAGCCTCGCGAGGTCTCCTTGTGCTCTGGCATGTCCTTGTTCGGCGGCTTTTTGAAACCACATGGCTGCCTGGGAGAAACTCCTGGGTTGATCCTGGCCTGCAATATTGGAAATACCCAGGAAATACTGGGCATCCGGGTTTCCATGCTCGGCCGACCGAGTGATCCACTCCAGGCCCTTGGAATGATTCACCGCTACGCCGCGCCCGTAGTAAGTGAAAAGGCCGGTTTTATACTCAGCGACAGGTTCGCCGTTTTCAGCAGCGCGCAAATACCACGCTGCAGCCTTGACCGGGTTTTTATCGACCACCAGGCCTTCGTCATAGACCGCACCCATCAGCAGCGTGACGCTGTGCGGACTGCGCCATACGGTGATAGCGAACGTGATTAAAAGATAGGCCAGATAGCCCAGGAGCAACGCAACCAAAGGAACGACAAACCGGCGCAATTTCGAATCCATTCGTGAGGTGTGGGTGAGCAGTGTAGCGATGCTCACGCGCCGGGGCATAGATGCCTTTCTACAACAGGTTTAACCGCGTACGGCGCTGCGAACCAGCGGCGCATGTGCAGGCCCATGTAGGCGTTGATGGCGATGGTACATCGCGCCCAGCAGGGCAAATGCAGTGAAGGTCAGGATCGCTTTCGGCCAGGAGCAGCCATTCATAACCCCTTAAGGTATAGGGATGCTAACCTCGCTAAGCCAAACTGAGGCAAGGCACCTGAGAGACTCCGGGGATCTAAAAATGGAAGAAACACTTTCCTCGACATTTATGCGCACCAAAGGGAAGCCCATAAGTTTCAATGGAAAAACTGTCGTTGCGATCATGGAGATCAAGATCACAGAGCCCAGAACCGTCTTTTCAGTTCGTCGATTGGGCGCTACGAACGGTCGAGTGCAAGGATTGGCATTAAAGATGATGGGCGGGCAAATCGTCGTCGAAGGCTCTGGCAACGGCTGTCCCGAAATAGTTTTGTGGTCTGATACCAGTCCCGATGCTTTGGAGATAGAAGTGTTTTCTAAAGGTGGAAACGTTCTAAAAATCTGGAACGTCTGGAAGAGCGCTTTTGGCATGAATGCATGGGTTGGCAATGCTGGAATTCACGTCCACGGGACCGATGGCACGATGACGTTGGAATGTAGCGACGGGGTGGGTGATGTCGACTTCTCCGATTATGTGGTTGTTGTGGAAAAACGATAATGCACGGAGTTATGTCGGCTTTGGGTCGATTACTGCCTTTTGTAAATTGGAACACCGAAGAGGTTACTTGTAATACCTGGTCCGAAGATACGACGTTGGTCCAGAATAAAGAATTCCAGCCATTGAGTTTCGCGTCGGCCTTGATCGTGACGATTTATGAGTGCTAATGCTGTAGCAAATGACAGGATTTAACGGGATTTCGTTATGAATATCATTGATGATTTAAAAGTTAAGTACCCCGGGGCCATTTCATGGCCATTTGGGGATGCTCCAGAAATGGCGGATGAGCTGGCTGAACTTGTTGCTAAAGGAATAAAAACGGCTGCGTGTAGTTCATTTTCGTCATTCAAACATGAAGATGAGCCCCCACTATTGGCGGTTACGGCATCATCCTCAACAGTAAGGGCGAACCTGTATGTGTAATTAGAGTTGTGTCGATGCGTATAATTCGTTATTGCGACGTAGATCATGACCTTGCAAGGAAGGTGAAGGGGATCTCAGCCTCAGTTACTGGATGCAGGGTCATAAAGTTTTTTTCCAGAGAGAGGGCTCGTTCGACGAGGCTATGGAACTTGTGGCAGAAGAATTTGAGTTGGTGGAAGTATTGTAAAAGACAAAGCGCTCTGAATCGTCCCGAGTTTTTTAGGCCGTCTCCAAGCTTGCGGTGTAACGCTTTTCAAACTCTACCGATGACCGCAGGACAAGCAATAAGTGAGAAGAGCAGGCGTGTAAACACAGCTTCCACGACCGACGGAGTACGTTTCAGGCTCGGAGTTGAAAACAGCCTGAAAATGCTTGGTATGGTGCGAGAAGGCTTACTCTGTTTAGGACAAAAAATGATTTCACATGTATTCATCGGAGTGAATGACTTCAGTCGAGCACTTGTGTTTTATCAAGGGCTCATGCAGATCCTCGGACTTGATCTCAAGTTCACTGAACGTGAACGCCCATGGGCTGGCTGGAAACACCCGGAGACTGAACGCCCTCTTTTTGTGGTGGGCAAACCGTTCGGCGGCGAATCCGCGACGCCAGGACATGGGCAAATGATTGCTCTGCTGGCACCTAATCGACAGACCGTACACAACGCCCATGCCTTGGCGTTGGCATTGGGTGGAACATGCGAAGGCGCTCCCGGCCTGCGACCCGAATACCACCCGAATTTTTATGGCGCGTACTTTCGAGACCCTGAAGGAAACAAGCTTTGCGTCTGTTGCCACGATCCGGAGTAGGTCAAGTGGAGGGTGTCTAAAAGGGGATGGATTTATTTGCAACTTCGTGGTCGCGCAGGGTTGCCCACCAATGCAGACGGAAAGTGAATTAGGGATGAAATCGGCCCTTTTGTGCCCGTACCGGTCTACCATACCTCCCCGGGAGCGGTTCTATGCGCTGCCGTTCCTCAGTTTTTAAGGCATCCCAATGACCATCGACCAAATCTCCCTCCCCAAAGGCGTAGGCCCTCACGCCGCCAAGCTCCTCGACGCCATCACCGGTGCCGCCACCCATGAAGAACTCAACCGCGCTGGCGGCAAGGCTGAAGGTTTTGTGCTCGGTCTGGAATCCACCAAAGCCATCAAGAGCCAAATCGCCGAGTCGTTGTATGTGGCTTACGACGACGCGGCGAGTAATCGTTCTAGTGAATTGAAGGGCTAGGCATTAACCGGAGCAGGGCGCTTCGCGGTCGAGCAATTTGGCAGTGAGGAGTACGCCCAGCTCGCTCAGTCGGTGGATAGCGAGGGCGATGTCGCGGTGTTTGCCGCATAGGTCTTCGGACAAGTCGAGCAGCAGCGTGCTGACTGAGGCGAAGGTTTCGTAGCTGTTGGTGATGAGGGTTTCGTTGCTGGCGTCGGGAGCGACGCTGAAGAGAGCGGTTGAATCAGGTTTGACTTGAGACATAACGATATCCAAATGTGGGCTGTCACCTCGTCGCTACTAAACAAAAAGGTGGCAGCTGTACGCAGGTTAGTAGACCGGTGGATATCAAAGCCGGCGCGCCCGGAGGCGCCCTACGCACAGCCACCATCAAGCACAAACGCAATGTCTGAGTGATGACGTTCATGCACTTTTTTGATACCCAACTCAGGCTACTAAACCCGATCCCCGAGAGATTCGGCGACCGAGCCACCTTAGAGACGGCCATCCCAGCGCACAAGCCGGCGGATTCTGACGCAAGCGTAGGCAAGGGAGCAAGGCGCGGTGACTGTGCGGCTCACACCGTCAGACTTAATAACCAACCCGCCGCGCCGCTTCCTACAACCACCAGCCACGGTGGCAGTTTCCACAGCATCAGCGCCGCCAGGCCAATCAGTGCCAGGGCGAAGTCCTGGACGGTGAAGATGGCGCTGGTCCACACCGGTTGGTACAGCGCCGCCAGCAACAGGCCGACGACCGCTGCGTTCACACCCACCAGGGCGGCTTGGGTATGGGGGCTGCGGCGCAGGCTTTCCCAGAAGGGCAGTGCGCCCATCACCAATAAAAACGATGGGACGAAGATCGCCAGCAGGCAGAGCAGGCCGCCGAGCCAGCCGGTTGGGGCTTGGTTCAGCGAGGCGCCGAGGAAGGCGGCGAAAGTGAACAACGGGCCCGGCATGGCTTGGGCCGCGCCGTAGCCAGCGAGGAACACGTCGTTGTTCACCCAGTGGCGGGGCACGACTTCGGCTTGCAGCAAGGGCAGCACCACGTGGCCGCCGCCGAATACCAGCGAGCCGGTGCGGTAGAAGGCGTCGGTCACGGCCAGGGTTGCGTTGGGAGTCAACTGGGCGAGGATCGGCAGGCCGGCCAGCAACAGCACAAACAGCGACAGCCACAGCGTCCCGGCGCGACGGCTGATGGTCACGGGCAGGGCGTCGTGCGCGGTGGGCGGTGTGGGCTTGAACAGCAGCAGGCCGGCCACGCCCGCGACGACGATCACGCCGACCTGGCCCCACGCCGACGTTTGCAGCAGGGCCACGCAGGCGGCGAGCAGCATCACGGCCACGCGTGGGGCGTCGGTGCATAGGTTGCGCGCCATGCCCCACACGGCCTGGGCGACCACGGCGACGGCCACGACTTTGAGGCCATGCAGCGTTCCGGGCGGGATGGCGGTGCTGTGCCGGGCGATGCCCAGCGCCAACAAAATCAGCACCACGGCCGACGGCAGGGTAAACCCGAGCCACGCCGCCAACGCGCCGCCATAGCCCGCGCGCGACAGGCCGAGCGCGATGCCCACCTGGCTGCTGGCCGGGCCGGGCAGAAATTGGCACAGTGCGACCAAATCCGCGTAACTGCGCTCGCTCAGCCAGCGCCGCCGTGTCACGAATTCCTCGCGGAAATAACCCAGGTGCGCAATCGGGCCGCCAAAGGAGGTAAGCCCCAGGCGCAGGAAAATCAGAAACACCGACCAGGGATTTTCGCGGCGATCAGCGGGGGAGTGGGCCAAGGTGGGCGATCTCGATGAGGGCAGGGCATCGAGGCACCTTAGCGAATTTTAGTGACGTGAAGAAGAGGCGCCAGCGACAGCGCTCAATGTTGTACCGTTGCTCCCCAGGACCGTACCGATGACGAAGGAGTCAGCATGACATTGACTGTCGAAACCCTGCTCGAGCTGGCCATGGCCAACCCCATCAACGCCGAAATCACTGCGCGCCTGCCTGACCTTGGGGTGGACCAGTGCATGCTCACGGCGGGGTGTCTGTTTCAGGCGGTTTGGAACCATCAGGCGAATTTGCCTGCCGATCAGGGCGTGAAGGACTACGACGTTTTTTACTTCGATACCGACGTGTCCTACGAGGCGGAAGACGCGGTGATTCGTGCGGCGGACGAGCTGTTCAAAGACCTGGGCGTCAATGTCGAGGTCAAGAACCAGGCGCGGGTGCACCTTTGGTACGGGCAGCGCTTTGGTCGGCCTTATCCGCAGTTGCATTCAGCGCGCGACGGGGTCGATCGTTATCTGGTGGCCGGTACGTGTATCGGCTTGGAGATTGCCACGGGCGAGGTGTACGCGCCGTATGGGTTGGAGGATGTGGAGCTGGGGATTTTGCGGATTAATCCACTCCATCCGGAGCAGGCGTTGTTTGAGCAGAAGGCGCGCAGTTATCAGGCGCGCTGGCCTTGGCTGAGGATTGTAGGGGTTGGGGATGCCTGAATGCTTTGGCTGGGGCGCTGCGTTATCGTTGGCGATTTTCGCGAGCAAGCTCGCTCCTACCGTTGATTTGCGCTGAACTTTTACGTGGGTGCTGCACGTCCAAGGTTCAAACCACTCCCGCCAAGGACAGACGATGACCTTCTTTATCTTCCTGCTAGCCTGCGCCGCCGCTGCCAGTAGCGGCATTATTTTCAAGCCCGGCGCCTGGTACGAGTCCCTCGTTAAACCGAGCTTCACTCCGCCCAATTGGCTGTTCCCGGTCGCGTGGACGCTCATCTACCTGTTGCTGGCCTGGGCCGGTTATCGCTTGAGCCTGATCCCCGGCAGCCAAATGGTGCTGGCGTTGTGGGCCGCGCAAATTGCCTTGAACACCCTATGGACGCCGGTGTTTTTCGGCGCGCATCGCCTGCTCGCCGGGATGGTGATCATCGTGTTGCTGTGGATCACCGTGGCGGCGATGGTGGTATTGGCCGTGCGCCTGGACCTGATCACCGGCCTGATCCTGTTCCCGTACCTGGCGTGGCTGTGTGTGGCGGCGGCATTGAATTTCTCGATCCTTCGCAATAACCGCTGATGGCCCACCAACCCTGGCCCGCCAGCGAGGCGGAACTGGCCCAGATGCGCCGCTTCAATCAGAAGCTCGCCTGGCTGCCGCGCTTCAAGATCCGCAACCGCATCACGCCGCGTTTGATCCAGGCGTTGTTGCGCGTCAGCCAAACGATCAAGCGCGCCACACCGGCTGAAAGCAGGGTTGTCGATAACGTCCCCGTGCGCATCCTGCGGCCAAGCGGCAAGCCCAAGGGCGTAGTGCTGGATATCCACGGCGGCGGCTGGGTGATCGGCAATGCGCAGATGGATGACGACCTCAACCTGGGCATGCTGCAGGCGTGTGACGTGGCGGTGGTGTCGGTGGATTATCGGTTGGCGGTGGATACGCCGGTCGAGGGGCTGATGGCGGACTGTTTGGCCGCCGCGCATTGGTTGCTCAGCGCAGACGAGTTTGCCGGCCTGCCGGTCATCGTCGTCGGCGAATCGGCCGGTGGGCATCTGGCGGCGGCGACGCTGCTGGCGCTCAAGCAATGGCCTGAACTGCTTCAGCGCGTAAGCGGCGCGGTGTTGTATTACGGCGTTTATGACCTGGCCGGCACACCGAGCGTACGCGCTGCGGGGCCGGAGACGTTGCTTTTGGATGGACCGGGGATGGTGGAGGCGTTGCGCATGCTCACGCCGGGGCTGAGTGATGATGAGCGCCGGCAGCCGCCGTTATCGCCGTTGTATGGTGACCTTACCGGCTTGCCCCCGGCGTTGATGTTTGTGGGGGAGTTGGACCCGCTCAAGGATGACACGCTGTTGATTGCTGAGCGGTGGCCCAGCGCTGAAGCACACCTGTTGCCGGAGTCGGCCCATGGATTTATTCATTTTCCGGTGGCGATGGGGGGACGCGTGCTTGTCTATAGCCGAGAGTGGATTACTCGGCTCATCGATGTTTCATCTTATGCAGGCGGAAAGTCTTCGTAGGATTTTGGAAGGTAGCCCCAAATTCTCAGAACGTCGGCTTGCACTTCAAACTCGAATCCAATCTGCGCGACGACTTTCGATATTTCTTCGGTATGGTCAATGTATGTTTGGGGGAGTAGCACTCCCAAAGAGGGCGCTGCTTGCCACAAGCCGATGTCGAACCATTCGACGTAAGCAAATGGGAACGGCAAGTGATAAAACCACTCCACGTCCCATTCCGAGATATAGCCTGTGATGGATTTGGAACGATAGGACGGCTGCCAACCGCTGCGCTGGCGGAAGTGGGTGATCAGCTCGTTCCACTTGGTATTGTTCGCCGCGCTTGCCAGGTTTCTCGCTGCAACGGTGGCCTGGATGATCTTCCGGTTTTTATCATTCTGTCGGGCGCCGGGCCCTGGTAGCTCACTCATATTCATCGCTGTCGACTCACTCATTCGATTGACACGTCACTGCGCGGCCCCAGCCATTGGATGGCGATCCAGGATATTGATTTTTCTTTTTTGTGCCGCTCGGAATTGTCTGAAAGGGTTACCTGATTATCTTCGTCGTAAGCGGATAGGCAACTTAAAGCTGATCACATGGTCAGGTTTGTCCGATACTCCTCTCCCATATAGAAGGACCCCACCATGCGCACATACACCCTGAACTACCTGTTCAACGATGAACCCCGTAGCCATGTGTTCGAACTCAAGCATCCTGAATTGCCCTTGCATGATGCGGCGTTGCACTTGCTGCAGTTGCATTTCGGTGATGCGGAGAATGGCCTGATCATGCCCCCTGCGGATGCGACCCCGGAGGAGATTCTGGAGCAGGCGAAGTGGGTGGGGATTACGCAGATTGAGGTTGTATGAACCCAAGGCCGACCATTCAGGCCGTCAGCGCAGCCGACATCCCTGAAACGCTGATCTTCGTCCTGCAGGCCCGTGCCGAGCTTTTCCCGATGCTCAGCGCAGCCGGGATGCCGACGGACCTGGCGTGATTTGAAGCAACCTATGTACACCCATCCGTTTCTACCGGGGGCGATTGGTTTCTGGATTTGCCAAGGGTTTGAGGGAGTGGATATGTGCTGTTCAGTTAGGCCGCAACCGCAGTATCTGCGCCCCATCGAACGGGTCCGTCAGGTAATGCGCCTGCACCCCGAATGTCTCCTGCAAGCGCTGTGGCGTCAGCACGTCCAGCGGCTTGCCCAGCGCTACCAGGCGCCCACGATCCAGTATGGCCAGGCGATCACAGGTCAGCGCCTGGTTCAGATCATGCAGGGCGATCAGGGTGGTCACGGGTAACCCTTGCACACCTTTCAAAATCGCCAGTTGATGCTGGATGTCCAAGTGATTGGTCGGCTCATCCAGCAACAGGATCTGTGGCCGTTGCGCCAGGGCGCGGGCGATGTGCACGCGTTGGCGCTCGCCGCCGGAGAGGCTGCGCCAGGCACGGTGGCTCAGGTGGGTGGCGTCCACGTCGTGCAGGGCCTGGCGCACGATGGCGTCGTCTTCGCTGGACCACGGGCTCAGCGCCGACAGCCACGGTGTACGGCCCAGGGCCACAGCGTCGAACACGCGGATGGCGTCGTCGGTGTCGGCCTGTTGTTCCACCACCGCCAGTTGTTGTGCGATGGCGCGGCGGGACAGGTCGCCCAGGCGTTGGCCGCCCAGGCGCACATCGCCGCTGGCCGGAGTGCGCAGCCCGGCGAGCAGTTTGAGCAGGGTGGATTTGCCGGAGCCATTCGGCCCGACAATCCCCAGGGTTTCACCCAACTGAACCTCCAGGTGAATATCACGCAGCAACTCGGCCTCACGCACCTTGAAGCCCAGGCCGGTGCAACTCAGTACGCTCATCGCGCATTCCTCCGGCCAATCAGGATCAGCGCAAACACCGGCGCGCCCACCAAGGCCGTCACCACGCCGACCGGAATCACCTGGCCCTTGATCAAGGTGCGCGACAGCACGTCTGCCGCGATCAAAAACAATGCACCTCCCAGCGCACTCGCCGGCAGCAGGCGCGAATGCCCGGTGCCGAGCAGCAGGCGCACCGCGTGGGGGATCACCAGGCCGACAAAGCCAATGGCACCGACGATGGACACCATCACTGCGGTCACCAGCGCCGCGCAACCCACCAGCACGAACTGCACGCGGCGCACCGGGATGCCCAGGGACGCGGCCGAATCCGTACCGAAGGTAAACGCATCCAACGCGCGACGATGCCACAGGCATACCGCCAAGCCCGTGACCGCCACCGGCACTGCCAGCCACACCGACGGCCAGCGCACGCCGCTGAGGTTGCCCAGCAGCCAGAACATGATGCCGCGCGCCTGTTCGGAGCTGGCTGATTTGGTGATCAGGAACGCCGTGAGCGCGTTGAACAGCTGCGAGCCGGCGATGCCCGCGAGGATGATCTGCCCGGTGCCGCTGGACGAACCACTGGCCCGCGCCAGCAGGATCACCAGGGCAAACGCCGCCATCGCGCCGACAAAGGCGCCGGCCGAGAGTGAAATCAGGCCGCCGCCCACGCCCATCAGCGCCACCAGCACCGCGCCGGTCGAAGCGCCGGCGCTGATGCCCAGCAGGTAGGGATCGGCCAGTGGGTTGCGCAGCAACGACTGCAAAATCACCCCGCAGGTGGCCAGCCCCGCACCGCAGGCGGCGGCAACCAGGGCGCGGGTGAGGCGGTAGTTCCACACCACGCCTTCATCGATCGGGTCCAACACGTAACCGGCCGCCCACAGTTTGTTGGCGAGCACCTGCAGCACCACCTGGGGCGAGATGGCGGTTTCGCCGATGGCCACGCCGGCGAGCACGGCGATCAGCAATAGCGCCAGGGCGAGTAATGTCCGGATCATTGCGGCAGGTCGTAGCCGTCGATGGCCGTGGCCAGGTGTTCAAGGCCATCGAACATGCGGATGCTGGCTTGCAGCGCCAGGGCGTCGAGGATGATGATGCGGTTGTTTTTCACGGCGTCCATGTTGCGCGTGACCGGGTCGCTGCGCAGGAAGGCGAGTTTCTTTTCATGGTCGTCGGCGGGGTAGCGGCGGCGGTCCATGCGGGCGATCACCAGGAAGGTCGGGTTGGCCTTGGCGATGGTTTCCCAGCCGACGGCGGGCCACTCTTCGTCGGATTGCACCACGTTGTGCAGGCCGAGGGTTTCGAGCATGAACTCGGGGATGCCTTTGTGGCCGGCCACGTACGGGTCGCTGCCCATTTCGGAACTGGAGAACCACACCAGCGCGCTGGCGTGCTTGAGGCCTTTGCTTTGTACGGTGGCCACGGATTTGGTCAACCGCGCCTTGAGCGCGTCGTTCAGTTGTTGGCCGCGATCCTGTACATCGAAGATCTGTGCCAGCTGGCGGATGCTCTTGTAGATCGTCTCGATACGGAACGGCTCCAGCCGCGTGCCGTCGGCGCCCACCAGGTTGTCCTTGCCTTCGCAGTCGGAGGGCAGCAGGTAGGTGGGGATCTTCAGTTCGTGAAACTGCTCGCGGGTGCCGACCACGCCTTGCGGGCCCACGACCCACTCCAGTTCGGCGGCCACCAGTTGCGGGCGCTTGGCGATCACCGCTTCGAAGCTTGGCTCGTTATTGGCAAGGCGCTCGATGCTGTCGTTCTGGGCCTTGAACTGCGGCAACACGCTGTTGAACCACAGCGAAGTGCCCACCACGCGGTCAGCCACGCCGAGGGCATAGAGCATTTCGGTGGCGGCCTGGCCGATGGTCACGCTGCGCGTGGGCGCCTGCTGGAAGGTGAGGGTGCTGCCGCAGTTTTCCAGCGTCAGCGGGTAATGCGTGGGTGCGGCGTGGGCCAGGGCGCAGAAACCCAGGCCGCCGATCAGGGCGGTAACGCGTGGCAGCATGCGGCAATCTCCGTGTGGACCGTACGTGTAAACAGGGGAGGTACGGTTCGGAAATACGCCCTCGAACGCTGCCGAACGGGCAGGCAAGGATGTCCTTCCCGGACACCCCGCCGGTTAGTGATTGTGCTGGGCCGGCAGGTCTCCTGACTGATGCGTCATCGCCACGCTCCGGCCTTCCCGGACGCGGTCCAGTGGCAGTGGGGAGCAGGCTCGGCACCTACAGTTGCGGGGGCAGCTTCGATTGACGCGCGATACCGCGCTTCGAATTCCCTATTAGTCCCGTTCGGGAACCGGCGCGGTATGGTAGTTGATTAGGACGAGGCGATACAGCCCGGAGAGCGCCCGATCAAAGACGAATATCCTCAGGCCCTCGGATCAGCGCTTCAATCCGCGTGCCCGTGGCGCGCTCTTCGTTGCTGAAACCGTCGTAGTCCGCGAGGTTGGCGAAACGGATGCCGGTCAATTGTTCTATCTGGATCACGCTGCGTTGGTAGGTCCTGACCTGGCCGAACATCAGGTCGAGCTGACCCAGTTCGCGGCTTTGGTCGATCATGTAGGCACTGGCGGAGGGCTTGCCGTCGTCGCTGAGGTAGGCCACCACTTTCCAGAACGCCTTGGGGATTCTGATGCCACGGTAGAGGCGATCGTCGTCGGCGAACACCGGGCCGCTGAACACCGTTGCCCGGGCTTTCCAGCGTTGCGTATTGTTGAGAATGTAGTCTTCGAGTTCCAGCCAGGTCTTTTGGTTGAACCCGCTCATCTGCGGCGAGCAGTTGGTGAAATGGAAGGTGTCGATGTTGGCTGTTTTTGCCTCATCGCCCCAGTTCGGGTCCTGCCGGCGCACCAGGTGGCCGCGATCCAGTCCATTGTTGGTGTAGAGCACTTCGCCCACCTGCGCGCTGATCGGCAGGCGACCATCGTAGGCCCAGGTGTCGTTGCTGCGGATAATCTCCACATGCTGCCCGCCGTCGATATTGACGCCCACGTAGAGCGCCAGTCGTCGGGAACGTGACATCGTCACCGAGAAATGCGTGTAGTCCAGCCGCAGCGGTTGTACGTCATCCGCCAATGCCTCATCGGCGCTGGGCCAGGGCACCGCGAAGCTGCTGAGAAAATCCTCGGCGTAGCCCTGTCGGTCCTGTAGATCCTTGGCGGGGGTGACACGGGGCGTCGCCGCCCGGGCTTCCAAAAGGCTGGGATTGACCGCGATCAACGGGCGCAGATCGGCGAGTCTTGGGCGGTGCGAAAGGTCGATTTTGGCTTTACGTGCGGGCATCGGTAGTTCCTCGCGGTCCTTGGATAAACACGACTGCAACATAGCTTCATGACAATTTGGGCCAAGCAGTCACCGTCGGCTACCCTGAAACGGTTACCCGGACGTTCGCCACACGCCAACAAGGAGCCAGCCTATGTGTGTTCGCCAACAGCGCAACCCGATTTTTTGCCTGATCCCGCCGTATATGCTCGACCAGATCGCGCGCAACGGTGATAAAGCCCAACGCGAGATCGCGCTGCGTACCCGTGCCAAAGACAGCACCTTCCGCTCGCTGCGTATGGTCGCGGTGCCGGCCAGGGGGGCCGCCCATATGGCCCTGGCCATGGGCGCCGACAAACGGCGCTCGATCTACAGCGCCGAGGGCAGCGACAGCCTGCCTGGCAAGCTGATCCGTGGCGAAGGCCAGCCCGCCAGTGGTGACGCCGCAGTGGACGAAGCCTACGACGGGCTGGGCGCCACGTTCGATTTTTTCGACCAGGTCTTTGATCGCAACTCCATCGACGATGCCGGCATGGCGCTGGACGCCACCGTGCACTTTGGCCAGAACTATAACAATGCGTTCTGGAACTCGACCCAGATGGTGTTTGGGGATGGCGATCAGCAGCTATTCAATCGGTTCACAGTGGCGCTTGACGTGATTGGCCATGAATTGGCCCACGGTGTCACCGAGGATGAGGCCAAGCTGATGTATTTCAATCAGTCCGGTGCCTTGAACGAGTCGCTGTCGGACGTGTTCGGCTCACTGATCAAGCAATATGCCTTGAAGCAAAAGGCCCAGGACGCCGACTGGTTGATCGGCAAAGGGCTGTTTACCAAGAAAATCAAAGGCACCGCCCTGCGTTCGATGAAGGCACCGGGTACGGCGTTCGATGACAAGCTGCTGGGCAAGGACCCCCAGCCAGGGCATATGGATGATTTTGTACAGACCTACGAGGATAATGGCGGCGTGCATATCAATTCCGGCATTCCCAACCATGCGTTCTATCAGGTGGCGACGAAGATAGGCGGGTTTGCCTGGGAGCGCGCAGGGCGCATCTGGTATGACGCACTGCGCGATGCACGGTTGCGGCCAAACTCGGGGTTCCTGCGTTTCGCGCGCATCACTTACGATGTCGCCGGGCGACTTTATGGCGTGAACAAGGATGAGCAGAAGGCGGTCAAGGAGGGCTGGAAAGCGGTCGGCATTTCTGTGTAACAACACGCTTGGGCAGTGAGGAACAGCCATGCAAATTTCGATCAAGGAAATCGGCGGACCGGCGTTTTTTCCGGGCCTGGCCAAACCTCGTACCGTGCAATTGGACACGCTGCCCGAGCCGGACCAGCAAGAGTTGCGGCAACTGATCGAGAAATCAGACTTCTTTCAGTTGCCGCAAAGCACGGCGCCGGAACCCGGCAACCCAGGCCAGGTGCATTACACCCTGACCGTGACGGAAGGAGAGCGCGAACACACGGTCTGCGTGCTGGCGCCGGTGAAGTCACAGGCGCTGGATGGGCTGGTGCAATGTGTGCGGCGGCATATTCGCTAGGGCTGCTGCGCAGCCCTGCGGGAGCAAGCTCCCTCGCCACAGGTGCTGTGTTGTCTTGAATTATTTGCGATCCAGCCATACGGTCTGGGCATTGCAGAACTCGCGCACGCCAAAGTGCGACAACTCGCGGCCGAACCCGCTTTTCTTCACGCCGCCAAACGCCACCCGAGGGTCGGACACGCTGAACGCATTGACGAAGATCCCGCCGGTTTCCAGCTGGTTGGCAATGTCGCGGGCCTTGGCCGGATCGGTGGTGAAGATGCTGGCGGTGAGGCCGAACTCGCTGTCATTGGCCAGGGCCACGGCGTGGTCGGCGTCGCGGGCGGTGATGATCGAGGCCACCGGGCCAAACAGTTCCTGTTTGAACGAGGTCATCTGGTCGGTGACGTCGGCCAGTACGGTCGGCTCATAGTAGTTGGCGGCGCCGGCGACTTTGTGCCCGCCCAGCAGCAGGGTGGCGCCTTCTTCCAGGGTGGCCTGGACCTGGCCGTGCAACTCGTCGCGCAGGTCGAAGCGTGCCATGGGGCCGACGTAGGTGTTGGCCGATGTCGGGTCGCCCATCACCAGCGCACGGCTGGCTTCGACGAACCTGGCGGTGAAGGCGTCCACTACGCCAGCTTCGATGATCAGGCGCTTGGCGGCGGCGCACACCTGGCCGCTGTTCTGGAAGCGGCCGATCACGGCGGCCTGGACGGCGGCGTCGAGGTCGGCGTCGTTGAGCACGATGAACGGGTCGGAGCCGCCCAGTTCCAGCACGCATTTCTTCAGCGCAGCCCCTGCCTGGGAGCCGATGGCCATGCCGGCGCGTACGCTGCCGGTGAGGGTGACGGCGGCGATGCGCGGGTCGGCGATGGCGGTGGACACGCCGTCGGTGGTCACGTTGATGACTTCGAACAGGCCTTCAGGGAAACCGGCTTTTTGCAGCGCTGTTTTCATCAGGTACGCACTGCCCATCACGTTCGGCGCGTGTTTGAGCACGTAGGTGTTGCCGGCGAGCAGGGTCGGCACGGCGCCGCGCAGCACTTGCCACACCGGGAAGTTCCACGGCATCACGGCGAGGATCGGGCCCAGCGGGCGGTATTCGATCTGGGCGCTGCCGTTGTCCACCAGGGTCGGTTCCGGGGCCAGCATGGCCGGGCCGTGGGCGGCGTACCATTCGCTGAGCTGGGCGCATTTTTCGATTTCGGCACGCGCCTGGGTGATGGGCTTGCCCATTTCCAGGGTGATCATCTGCGCCATCTCTTCGGCTTGATCGCGCAGGGCTCCGGCGAGGGCCAGTAGCAATTCGGCACGCTGGCTCACCGGCTGGCGGCGCCAGGTGCGGAAGGCTGCGGTGGCGCGGTCGAGGGCGGCGTCCAGTTGCGACGCGGTTTCGTAGGGGTAGCTGCCGACTGTTTCGCCGGTGGCGGGGTTGATCGACAGGGCGTGGGTCTGGTGAGAAATAGCGTTCATGGCACCGTCCGGCTGAATGTGTGGAATGGGTTCAGCCTACGGGGATGTATGTTTTCTGGAAACTGAATAATATTGATCGATACGTTCACGATTGGAGAATGACTTGGACCTGGTGCAGCTGGAAATCTTCAAGGCCGTTGCCGAGCAGGGCAGCATCAGCGCCGCCGCGCAATTGATTCATCGGGTGCCGTCGAACCTGACCACGCGCATCAAGCAACTGGAGCAGGATTTGGGCGTGGAGTTGTTCATTCGTGAGAAGAGTCGCCTGCGCCTGTCGCCCGCCGGGTGGAATTTCCTCGGCTACGCGCGGCGCATTCTCGACCTGGTGCAGGAAGCCCGCGCGACAGTGGCAGGGGAGGAGCCCCAGGGCGCGTTTGCCCTCGGCTCCCTGGAAAGCACGGCGGCGGTGCGTATCCCGGCGCTGCTGGCGGCGTACAACCAGAAGCACACCAAGGTCGAACTGGACCTGAGTACCGGGCCTTCAGGCACGATGATCGAGGGGGTGTTGTCGGGACGGCTGGCGGCGGCGTTTGTCGATGGGCCGGTATTGCATGCCACCTTGGAAGGCGTGGCGGTGTTCGAGGAGGAGATGGTGGTGATTGCGCCGTTGCACCACGCGCCGATCACGCGAGGGCAGGATGTGAATGGGGAGAGCATCTACACCTTTCGCTCCAACTGTTCCTACCGGCACCATTTCGAGCGTTGGTTTTCACAGGACGGCGCGGTGCCGGGGAGGATCTTCGAGATGGAGTCCTACCACGGCATGCTCGCTTGCGTCAGCGCCGGGGCCGGCCTGGCGCTGATGCCACGCAGCATGCTGGAAAGCATGCCGGGGTTTACCACGGTGAGCGTGTGGCCGCTGACGGACAGTTTTCGCACGCTGCATACCTGGCTGATCTGGCGGCGTGGCACGGTGTCGCAGAGTTTGAACAGCTTTGTGAAGTTGCTGGAGGAGCAAGGCTTGACGCTGGCGTAGATCGGTCACCGCGCAAATCCTGTAGCTACCGCAGCTCGCGTCGAGATTTAGCCGCCGAACTGGAAGGTGCCCATGGCCAATTTGGCCATGATCGCCGTGGCGCCCAACTGCACCAGCCACAACGCCAGGCCACCCAGGAACACACCCAGCGCCACTTGCAGCACCAGGCTTTTCTGGCGCTTGGCTTGCGGCGCGCGCGGGGTGAAGTGCTCCTGGTCGTCGGGATCGGCGTGCAGGTTCAGGTCGTCGTTTTTCATAGGGCTCTCACAGCAAAAGGGCAATCGGTGCTCAGTCTAGGGGAGCAGGGTGTTTTCCGACAGGCATTAAAAAGGGAAGCCACGGCTTCCCTTCGTATAACGCCGTCAGGCTTATAGAACCTGAACAATCGCCTTTGTTACCGCAGCAATGTTCGACTGGTTCAACGCCGCCACACAGATACGCCCGGTATCCAGCGCGTAGATACCAAACTCGCTGCGCAGGCGGGTGACTTGCTCAACGGTCAGGCCGGAGTAGGAGAACATCCCACGTTGGCGACCGACGAAGCTGAAGTCGTGGCCCGGAGCAGCCTTGGCCAATTCGGCAACCATCTGCTCACGCATGCCCCGGATGCGCAGGCGCATCTCGGCCAGTTCGGCTTCCCACTGAGCGCGCAGCTCAGGGCTGTTCAGCACCGCGGCAACAATCGCTGCGCCGTGGGTTGGCGGGTTGGAGTAGTTGGTGCGGATCACACGCTTGACCTGGGACAGGATGCGCGCGCTTTCTTCCTTGGAGTCGCCAATGATGGACAGCGCGCCCACACGCTCGCCGTACAGGGAGAACGACTTGGAGAACGAGCTGGAGACAAAGAAGGTCAGGCCCGATTCGGCGAACAGGCGCACGGCGGCGGCGTCTTCGTGGATACCGTCGCCAAAGCCCTGGTAGGCCATGTCGAGGAACGGCACCAGGTTCTTGGCCTTGACCACGTCCAGTACTTGTTGCCAGTCGGCCGGGCTCAGGTCGACGCCGGTCGGGTTATGGCAGCAGGCGTGCAGCACGACGATGGACTGGGGCGGCAGGGCGTTGAGGTCTTCGAGCAGGCCGGCGCGGTTCACGTCGTGGGTGGCGGCGTCGTAGTAGCGATAGTTCTGCACCGGGAAACCGGCGGTTTCGAACAGAGCGCGGTGGTTTTCCCAGCTCGGGTCGCTGATGGCGACGACGGCGTCGGGCAGCAGCTGCTTGAGGAAGTCAGCGCCGATTTTCAGGGCGCCGGTGCCGCCAACGGCTTGCACGGTCACTACACGGCCAGCTTCGAGCAGTGGCGAGTCGGTGCCGAACAGCAGGGTTTGCACAGCCTTGTCGTAGGCGGCGATGCCGTCGATCGGCAAGTAGCCACGGGCGGCGTGTTGCGCCACGCGAATGGCTTCCGCTTCGGCAACGGCACGCAAGAGTGGAATCTTCCCCTCCTCGTTGCAGTAAACGCCCACGCCAAGGTTGACCTTGGTGGTTCGTGTATCGGCGTTGAATGCTTCGTTGAGGCCCAGGATTGGATCGCGTGGTGCCATTTCGACAGCGGAGAACAGGCTCATTTTTGCGGCAGCTCTATGGGGGAAGGGAGGGACGTGTCGCGCTCCAGCCGAATGCACTAGAGCGGTGCACAAACGGGGAGCTAGTATAGAGGCCATCACCGCTCAGGGCGACAACCGAAACGGCTTTTCGGCCAAGTTTTTCGGTTTATTTGCCGACCGTTAGTCTTATTGCAACATCGGTCAACCACGGCGGGCAGGACGATTGCCTTGAAACCCGTCACATTCGCCACCACTTCTACAGCTATCATGGTTTTTTCCTACGACCTGCTCTGAAACTTTGCGGGTTGTGGTCTTTTTCGTCCCCGACGGGTTTACAGTCTGGGGTGACTTCAAGAGGTACGTTATGTCGGATTTCCAACTAGTCACCCGCTTTGAACCTGCCGGCGACCAGCCCGAGGCCATTCGCCAGATGGTCGAAGGCATCGAGGCCGGCCTGGCGCACCAGACGCTGCTCGGGGTGACCGGTTCGGGCAAGACCTTCAGCATCGCCAACGTGATCGCGCAGATCAACCGCCCGACGCTGGTGCTGGCACCGAACAAGACCCTGGCCGCGCAGTTGTACGGCGAGTTCAAGGCGTTCTTCCCGAACAACGCGGTGGAGTACTTCGTTTCCTACTACGACTACTACCAGCCCGAAGCGTATGTGCCGTCTTCCGATACCTTTATCGAGAAGGATGCGTCGATCAACGACCACATCGAGCAGATGCGGCTGTCGGCGACCAAGGCGTTGCTGGAGCGCAAGGACGCGATCATCGTCACCACGGTGTCGTGCATCTACGGCCTGGGCAGCCCGGAAACGTATTTGAAGATGGTGTTGCACGTGGATCGCGGCGACAAACTCGACCAGCGCGAGCTGCTGCGCCGCCTGACGAGCCTGCAATACACCCGCAACGACATGGATTTTGCCCGCGCGACCTTCCGCGTGCGTGGCGATGTGATCGACATCTACCCGGCCGAATCCGACCTGGAAGCGATCCGCATCGAGCTGTTTGACGATGAAGTCGAGAGCCTGTCGGCCTTTGACCCGTTGACCGGCGAAGTGATCCGCAAGCTGCCGCGCTTCACCTTCTATCCGAAAAGCCACTATGTGACCCCACGCGAAACCCTGATGGGCGCCATCGAGGGCATCAAGGTCGAGCTGGCCGAACGCCTGGAGTACTTGCGCGCCAACAACAAGCTGGTGGAAGCCCAGCGCCTGGAGCAACGCACGCGCTTTGACCTGGAGATGATCCTCGAACTGGGTTACTGCAACGGTATCGAAAACTACTCGCGCTACCTGTCGGGCCGTGAGTCCGGCGCGCCGCCGCCGACCCTCTACGACTACCTGCCCGACGATGCGCTGCTGGTGATCGACGAGTCCCACGTCAGCGTGCCGCAAGTGGGCGCCATGTATAAGGGCGACCGCTCGCGTAAGGAAACCTTGGTGGAGTACGGCTTCCGTCTGCCGTCGGCGCTGGACAACCGGCCAATGCGCTTCGACGAGTGGGAAGCCATCAGCCCGCAGACCATCTTTGTGTCGGCCACGCCGGGCAACTACGAGGCCGAGCATGCCGGCCGTGTGATCGAGCAATTGGTGCGTCCGACTGGCCTGGTCGACCCGGAAATCGAAATCCGCCCGGCGCTGACTCAGGTTGACGACTTGCTTTCGGAAATCACTAAGCGTGTGGCGCTGGAAGAGCGGGTGCTGGTCACCACGCTGACCAAGCGCATGTCCGAAGATTTGACCGACTACCTCGCCGACCACGGCGTGCGCGTGCGCTACCTGCACTCGGACATCGACACCGTGGAGCGCGTGGAGATCATCCGCGACCTGCGCCTGGGTACCTTTGATGTACTGGTGGGCATCAACCTGCTGCGCGAAGGCCTGGACATGCCGGAAGTGTCGTTGGTGGCGATTCTCGATGCGGACAAGGAGGGCTTCCTGCGTTCCGAGCGCTCGTTGATCCAGACCATCGGCCGTGCGGCGCGTAACCTCAACGGCCGGGCGATTCTCTACGCGGATCGCATCACCGGTTCCATGGAACGGGCAATTGGCGAGACGCAGCGTCGTCGTGACAAGCAAATTGCCTTCAACCTCGAAAACGGCATTACGCCCAAAGGCGTGTTCAAGGACGTTGCCGACATCATGGAAGGCGCCACCGTGCCGGGCTCGCGCAGCAAGAAGCGCAAGGGCATGGCCAAGGCCGCCGAAGAGAGCGCCAAGTACGAGAACGAACTGCGCTCGCCGAGTGAGATCACCAAGCGTATCCGCCAGCTGGAAGAGAAGATGTACCAGTTGGCGCGGGATCTGGAGTTTGAAGCTGCGGCGCAGACTCGGGATGAGATTGGCAAGTTGCGTGAGCGGTTGCTGGCTGTCTGATCTGCGGTGGCTGGACCGGCCTCATCGAGGCATGGGTATCTACACAACTTGAGCGAGCCTTCTGTGTAGATACCGCCTTATCCAACACCGCGCAAATCCGTAGCAGCTGCCGAGCGCAAGCGAGGCAGCGTCGGCCGCGCCTCGAGCCTGAATCGGCAGCGCGCCTGACGCAGCCTCGCCAAGGCTCGACAGCTGCTACGCACTATTCTATTGAAGTTGTGTAGATACCCATGCTCATCGGGGGCAAGCCCCCTCCCACACGTTGACTTGTGAACACCGTCAAATGTGGGAGGGGGCTTGCCCCCGATGGTTGCGCCTCGGTTTTCCAGAAATCACCCATGCTGTTACCATTCGCCCCTTGTTTCAATTTCAGTTATATCGCCCATTCGAGACCTGCCATGACCACCGTCCGCACGCGCATCGCGCCATCGCCTACTGGGGATCCCCACGTCGGCACTGCCTACATCGCCTTGTTCAACTACTGCTTTGCCAAGCAGCACGGCGGTGAATTCATCCTGCGGATCGAAGACACCGACCAACTGCGCTCCACCCGCGAGTCGGAACAGCAGATTTTCGATGCCTTGCGCTGGTTGGGCATTACCTGGGCCGAAGGCCCGGACGTCGGTGGCCCGCACGGTCCATATCGCCAGAGCGAGCGTAGCGACATCTACAAGCAGTACACCCAGCAATTGGTCGACATGGGGCATGCGTTCCCATGCTTCTGCACCGCAGAAGAACTCGACCAGATGCGCGCCGAGCAACAGGCCCGTGGCGAAACCCCACGCTACGATGGCCGCGCGCTGCTGCTGCCTCCCGAGGAAGTGGCCCGGCGCCTGGCCGCTGGCGAACCTCATGTGATCCGCATGAAGGTGCCGAGCGAAGGCGTGTGCGTGGTGCCGGACATGCTGCGCGGTGACGTCGAGATCCCGTGGGATCGCATGGACATGCAGGTGTTGATGAAGACCGACGGCCTGCCGACGTACTTCCTGGCCAACGTGGTCGACGACCACTTGATGGGGATCACCCACGTATTGCGCGGTGAAGAATGGCTGCCATCGGCGCCGAAGCTGATCCTGCTTTACGAGTACTTCGGTTGGGAACAGCCACAACTGTGCTACATGCCGCTGCTGCGTAACCCGGACAAGAGCAAGCTGTCCAAGCGCAAGAACCCGACCTCGGTGACGTTCTACGAGCGCATGGGCTTCATGCCCGAAGCGATGCTCAACTACCTGGGCCGTATGGGCTGGTCGATGCCGGACGAGCGCGAGAAGTTCTCGCTGCAGGAAATGGTCGATAACTTTGACTTGTCCCGCGTGTCCCTGGGCGGGCCGATCTTCGATATCGAGAAACTCTCGTGGCTCAATGGCCAGTGGCTGCGTGATTTGCCGGTGGAAGAGTTCGCCAGCCGCGTGCAGCAATGGGCGCTGAACCCTGAATACATGATGAAGATCGCGCCGTTGGTGCAGGGCAGGGTGGAGACGTTCAGCCAGGTCGCACCGTTGGCCAGCTTCTTCTTTGCCGGTGGCGTCACCCCGGATGCCAAGCTGTTCGAATCGAAGAAACTCTCGGGCGACCAGGTTCGCCAGCTGATGCAGTTGATCCTGTGGAAGCTGGAAAGCCTGCGCCTGTGGGAGAAGGACGCGATCACAGCGACGATCCAGGCGGTGGTCGAGTCCCTGGAGTTGAAATTGCGCGATGCCATGCCGCTGATGTTTGCCGCGATCACCGGGCAGGCCAGTTCGGTGTCGGTGCTCGATGCGATGGAAATTCTCGGCCCGGACCTGACTCGTTTCCGCCTGCGCCAAGCCCTTGATTTGCTTGGCGGTGTATCGAAGAAAGAAAACAAAGAGTGGGAAAAACTGTTGGGCGCCATCGCTTAAGCGGTCTGTTGCAGCGACGAAACCCCGGTTTTCCGGGGTTTCGTCGGTAAGTGATTGTTATCCCGGCAAAAAACTTTTGAAAATGTTGAAAATAAATTTGACACACTTCCAAACCGCCATTAAGATTCGCCCCGTCCTCACCGATGAGGGGCTATAGCTCAGCTGGGAGAGCGCTTGCATGGCATGCAAGAGGTCAACGGTTCGATCCCGTTTAGCTCCACCAATTTGCAGGTTCAAGGTCTGGCCACACCGTCCTTGAATTGATCAGGTCTCA